>JAPLTR010000805.1 GCA_026398065.1 Verrucomicrobiota bacterium
TCGGGCCGGGAGTGGTCCCGGAGTGGATCCGAGGAGGGACGGCTTGGACCTGGGCGCTGGCGGTCTTTGCGGCGGTGCTGGTCGCACAGCTTGCACTCGTGGCGGCGACGGGCACGGACATTCCGTTTCAGGACCAGTGGAACATCGAGGGCGAGCGGTTGTATCCGGCGTGGCGTGACGGCACGTGGCGGATGGTGGATTTGTTTCAACCGTTGAACGAGCACCGGATCTTCTGGTCGCAGTTGCTGAACCTCGGGCTGTTCGCGTGGAACGGCCAGTGGGACCCGCTCGTGCAACTGGTCGTGATCGCGCTGTTGCGCGCGGGCTGTGCGGCGGGGATCGCCTGGGCGGTGATGCGGACCGCGGAAGGACGGGGCAAGATCGCGGTCGCGGTGGGGGTGACGGCGGCGTTTCTGCCGGTCCTGAGCTGGCACAACGTGCTGTGGGGAATCCAATCCCAGGTCTATTTCTGTCTCGGCTTCTCGGTGCTGGCGCTCGCGTGGCTGGGCGCGGAGACGTGGTCCTGGCGGCGCCTGGCGGCGGGGGTGGTGTGTGAGATCGCGGCGTTGTTTGCCATGGGACCGAGTGCGCTGGTGCCGGTGGCGCTGCTTGGGCTGGCCGCCGTGCGCGCTGTGGAACGGAGACGGATCGACCGCGGCCTCGGCGTGCAAATCGGGGTGGCGGCTGCGCTGCTGGGGCTGGCGTTGGCGTTGCGCGTGGACGTGCCGGAACACGCGGCGCTCAAGGCCTCCGGTCCGGCGCAATTTCTTTCGGCGGTCTGGCAGGTGCTGGGCTGGCCGCACGTGAACGCGCCGTTTGCGGCCGTCGCGGTGAACGTGCCGGTGCTGCTGGTCGTGGCCGGTCGGATCGCGCGGCGCCGTGCGGCCGCGCCCGGGGAAGATTTTGTTCTGCTCCTTGCCGGGTGGAGTGTGGCGATCGGGCTCGCGACCGCTTGGGCGCGGGGAGGCAGTGCCGAGCTATCGGTGGGGGTGCCTTCGCGCTATGTCGACCTGATCGTATTGCTGCCGCTGGCGAATGTGTGGTGCGTGGTCGTGCTGGCGCGGGAGGTGGCATTGCGCTGGCGGTCGATGATGCGCCTGCTGGCCGGCGCGTGGGGAGTGTTTCTTGTGGTGGGTTGGAGCGGGTTGTCGGCGGAAGTGATGCGGGGGCTCGTACTGCCCCGTGCGCGGGACCGGGAGGCACCGGTTCGGCTGGCCGTCGCGTATCAAAAGAGTGGTAATGCGGCGGTGTTTGCAGGGCAGCCGCGGCTGCTGGTGCCGCATCCGAATCCCGAGTCGGTGCGCGCGGTATTGACCGACCCGCGGCTGAGCGGGGCGCTGCCGCCGTCGCTGCAACCGGAGCGCCCACTGGGGCCGATCTCGCGGGCGGTACGGTGGATCCTAGGGCGCTAGTCGGAATGAGCGCGAAGAGTGGCCAAGGGTCGCACTAGTATTTTTCACATAATATGTGAAAATTGGTAGCGTGGTGCACCAAGGGCGATGAACGCCAATTTCATCCAATAGGTGAAAAAGGGCTTGGGCCGGATTGCTGAAGGAGGAGGAGCTCCTCAGGGGGCTGGCTAGTAGGCGCTGTCGTTGCGCCACCGGGCGAAGGTCAGGAGGAGGATCTGGACGTCCAGCCAGACGGACCAGTTTTCGATGTAGTAGATGTCGTGCTGGGCGCGGGCGGCGAGGTCGCTGTCGCCGCGGAGGCCGTTGACCTGCGCCCAGCCGGTCATGCCGGGCTTGACGACGTGACGGGGGAGATAGTGGGGGATGGCGTCGGCGAGCTGCTCGACGTGATAGGGGCGCTCGGGGCGCGGGCCGACCAGGCTCATCTCGCCGCGGAGGACGTTCCAGTACTGGGGGAGTTCGTCGAGATTCCAACGGCGCATGAAGGTGCCGATGCGGAGGAGGCGGGGGTCATTGCGCGCGGTGCTCTGGCGGGCGGCGTCGGTGGCGTCGGAATCGGGGGCCATGCTGCGGAGCTTGTAGAGGGTGAACGGGCGGTGATCGGCGCCGACGCGGGTCTGGCGAAACAGGACGGGGCCGCCCGGCGATTCGCGCTTGATGAGCGCAGCAAGCAGGAGGACGAAAGGGGCCGAAAGCACGAGGCCGACGACAGCGCCGGCGAGATCGACCGTGCGCTTGAGCGCGCGGTTGAAGAGGCGGTTGATCGCAAGCTCCTCCACGCCGAGCACGGGCACTCGACCGATGGTCTGGAGCCGAAGACCGCTGAGAAAGATGTCGAAGGCGCCGGGTACGACCTTCCACTCGACGTAGGCGCGCTCGCAGGTTTCGACGATGCGGCGGAGGTCGGCGCGCGGGAGATCGAGGCGGGTGATGATGAGGAGATCGGCGGACTCGCGGGCGAGGATGGCGGGAAGGTCGTGGACGCCGCCGAGCGCGGGCGGGCGACCGGCGGCGGTCTCGGTGAAGGCCGAGGTGTCGCCGCCGAGGGTCACGACGCCGGCGAGCGAGAACGGGTGCGCGGGGTCGCGGATGATCTCGGCGGCGAGGGCGTGGGCATCGTCGTTCCAGCCGAGCAGGACGGCGCGGCGGCGAAGGCGGGCGAGCAGGCCGCCGCGGGTGACGACGCCATAGACCAGACTGCGCCAGAGGAAGAGGAGGACGATGACGCAGAAGAAGGCGATGACGACGAAGAGGCGGGAAATCGGCGGCTCGAACCGGAGGACGAGCGAGACGCCGAGGTAGGCGGCGAGCCAGAAGGCGGCCCCCTTGAGGATCGCGTTGAGCGACTGGTAGCGGCGCAGGAGGAGGCGGGTGTCGTAGAGCCCAAACTGCGCGAAGGCGGCGACGAGCAGGGCGACACCGCAGGGATGAAGAGGCCGGTGCCGGACGACGGGGCCAGGGGTGAGGCGTACCGAATCCACCACCCGAGCGTGAGGCCGGCGAAGGTCACAAGCGTGTCGCCGCCGAGCAGGACGAGGGGGACGGCGGTTTCGCGGAGGGAATTGGAGGCGGCGCGAGGCACGGTTATTTTCGAATTTCGATTTTCGAATTCCGATTTTTGTCGGACGGGGTGGGGGCGTCGAGGAGTTCGAGGAGGAGCGTGGTGGGGAGCCAGCCCTTGGGCGGGAGCGGCGAGGCGGAGAGGGTGGTCGCAACGGGGGTGAATTCGCGGACGTCGTAGAGATCGATGGGGGGCGGAAGGTCGAGGTTGCGCATCAGGACGGGGTAGGCGGTGCGTTCGCGGCGGTAAGAGAGTTCGGGGGCGTTGGGTGCGGTGGGAAGGAGGCCGGGGGTAAGCGTGGCGACGTGGGCGAGCTGGGTGGCCGCCCAGGTATGGGCGGGGAGAGAATTTTGGGCGCGGGCGGCGATAGAGGAAAACTCGGTGGCGGTGGCGGCACGGACGGAGGCAACGGCGGGCTCGCGCCACCAAGGCGAGGAGAGGAAAAGCGGGTCGCTCAGGCACTCGAGGGCGAAGGCGCGGGCAGCTTCGGCGGGACGGTTTTGATTCAAACGGGAGAGGCCGAGGCCGAAATAGACTCCGCCTTTGTCGGGCACAAGATGGAGGGCTTCGAGGAAGTGACGTTCGGCGTCGGCGGGGTCGCGCACGACCAGCAGCCAGCCGAGGTTGAAATGGGCGATTTCCTGGTCGGGATTGAGGGCGAGGGACTGGCGGAGGAGTGTGATGGCTTCGGCTCTACGTGCGGGATCACGCGCGAGATCGAGGGCGCGGACGTTGAGTTCGGGGGCGGGGTCGCGATGACCGAGCAGAATCACGACAGCGACCGCCGACAGCGTAACGAAACCGAGGATACGGCCGGTGTACGGGGGGGCGGCCGACGGCGGGGGAGCGGCGAACGCGGCCAGCGAGGCCGCGAGACAGGCGACGGCGAACCCGAACGCCGGGACGTCGAGCTGCCAGTCGGCGAGGCAGAAAACGGCGTAGCCGACAAGGGCCGAGGCGGCGGCGAGGGCGAAGCGGTTGTCGTCGGCGACTGGCTGAGAGGGTGCGGAGGCCGACGGCCCGAAAGAAGTGGAGCGCAGCGAGGAGAGGAGGGCCAAGGCCCCGAGGAGGGCACAGAGGAGACCGCCGACGCCGAGTTCGGCCCACAACTGGGCGGGCGTGCTGTGGAGCTGGAGGACATTTTCGGCCCCGGCGTCGAGGCCGGCGCGGTATGACGGGTAGACGAGGGGAGTGGTGCCGGGACCCCAGCCGAGCAGCGGTCGGTCGGACCCCATGCGCTGGGCGGCGGTCACCATCGCGGCGCGCTGGACGTTGCTGAGATTGGGCGCGGCAGCGGGATCGCCCGGCGTGAGCATCGTGCGGGTGCGCGGGTTGGCAACCACGAGCGCGAGGCTGCCGACGACCAGGGCGGCGGTGACGGCCAGTTTGCGTCGCCACGGGAAACGGGCGAGGAGCAGCGCGGTGAACGCGGCGGCGGCGAGCCCGACCATGCCGGACCGGCTGCTGCTGCTGAGGAACATCACGAAGGCCAGCGAGCCGATGAGCGACCACGCGAGGCGAAGCGGCCCGCGGGAACGAAGGGCAAGCGCAGTGAACCACGGGAGCGCGAGGATCGCGAGACCGGCGGTGTAGTTGGAATGGCCCAAGGGGTAACCGTTGCGCGACTGGGAGAGGTAGTCGAGGGACTTGCCCGGGACGTTGGGCAGCCAGAGCGCCATGCTGGTGAGGACAACGGCGCCGAAGCCCAGCCCGACCAGCTGACGGAGGGTGGGTGCACCGTCCGGGGCCGTGCGAAGTGCATCGTGGGCGACGAGAAAAGAAGCGAGGGCGGCGAGGAGGGGGGCGGACCAGAGGAGACTGGATTCGCGGTAGGTGCTGGTGAGGGCGGAGGCGAGGACGGTAATGGCGGAAGCGAGCGCGGCGGCACACCACAGGCCGGACGGAAGCACGAGGGGACGGCGTGGGTCGAAGGCGCGCGCGAGCAGCGCGAGGACGGGGGCAAGGACTGCGCCCGCATAGGCGACCGACCAAGGCCAGGCATACATGCGCGTGGCGCCGGGGCTTGCGAGGGTGATGACGGCGAGGCAGACGAGGCCGATCGCGCCCAAGATCCGCGGCAAAGTCGCCGCGCGGCCGTCGGGCAAGCCCGGGGCAGGCGCGGAAGCGGAAGCAGCGGGGCTCGTCATGAGTGAGGGATGAGAGCGCCGGGGGCGGGGGCGGGCAAGCTCGGCGGGGTGGCCTGGTGCGCGGGCGGGGGGGGGTGGCGAGTTCTTGACGGTGACGCGGGCGGGCGGGAGGCTGGGCGGCATGTCGTCGTCCGAAGCACCTGTTGCCAACAAGAAGAAGCTCCCGCTGGCCAAGCTGGCGTGGGTGCTGGGCGTCGTCGTGGTGATTGCGGCCGTCGGGCTATATCTGGTGGGCTGGCGCACGGCCCTGGACGAAGCGATGCGGATCAAGATCGCCCTGGTGGCGCGCATGTCCGCCGCCGGGCCGGTGGTGTTTTTCGGGGCGATGGCGTTGTTGCCGGGGCTCGGGGTGCCGAACAGCCCGTTTGCGCTGGTGGCGGGTCCGGTCTTTGGCGAACGGCTGGGACTGCCGGTGGTGACGCTGTTGGGCCTGAGTGCGATCACGATCAATCTGACCCTGACGTACTGGCTGGCGCGGCGCTGGCTGCGGCCCGTGTGCGGGCGGCTGCTGGAGCGCTTCGGCTACAAGCTGCCCGCGGTGCAGGGCGGCGACGTGAACGACCTGATCCTGTTGATCCGGGTGACGCCGATGCTGCCGTTCTTCGTGCAAAACTACTTGCTCGGCCTCGCGGACGTGCCGTTTCTGCGCTACCTGCTCATCTCCGTGGCGATCCAGGGCTCGCTCAACGTCGGGTTCATCCTGTTCGGCGACGCTCTCAACCATGGACGCGGGGGCATGACCCTGACGGCCGTGCTGCTGATTGCGATGCTCTCGGTGGGCACGCACCTCCTGAAGAAGCACTACGGGAAAAAGAAGGTGGAGACGGCCGGCGGGGCGTAAGATGAAAACGCGCGAGGCAACGCTGTTCGCGGGCGACGCGGGACCGGAGGTGGAATCGGTCAGCGATTTCACGCGGCGGGTGAAGACGCTGCTCGAGGGCGGCATCCGGCCGGGCTGGGTGCGCGGCGAGGTCACGAACCTGCGCGCGCAGGCAAGCGGGCATGTCTATTTTTCGCTGAAGGACGCGGGGGCGCAGCTGAGCGCGGTGATGTTTCGCGGTGACGCGGCGCGGCAGACGGTGAAATTGCGCGAAGGCGTCCAGGTGGTGGCCTACGGGGAGGTGAGTGTTTACGAGGCGCGCGGACAGTATCAGCTGATCGTGCGCGTGGTGATCGAGGACGGCGTGGGGAAACTGCAGCGGGAGTTCGAGGCGCTGAAGGCGCGGCTCGCGGCGGAGGGGCTGTTTGCATCGGAGAAGAAGCGCGCGATCCCGGCGATGCCGGCATGCGTGGGCTTTGTGACTTCGCCGACGGGGGCGGCCGTGCAGGATTTTCTGCGGATCGTGATCCGGCGCGGCTGGCGCGGGCGGGTGGTGGTGTTGCCTGCGAAGGTCCAGGGCGAGGGGGCGGCGGCGGAGATGGCGGCGATGCTGGCGCTCGCGCAGGAGCTGGGGATTTTCGACGTGATCGTGATCGGGCGCGGCGGCGGCAGCCTGGAAGACCTGTGGGCGTTCAACGAGGAGACGCTGGTGCGCGCCGTGGCGGCATGCCGGGTGCCGGTGATCTCGGCGGTCGGGCACGAGATCGATTTCACGCTGTGCGATTTTGCGGCGGATGTGCGGGCGGAGACGCCGAGCGCGGCGGCGGAGCTGATCTCGAGCGAGTTTGTCGCGTGTGCCGAGCGCGCGGTGCAGGCGGACGAGGCGATGACGGCTTTGCTGGAGAGCGCGCTGGCACGGGCGGACGACCGGCTCGACCACGCGCGGTCGCGGCTCCGGCTGCTGTCGCCCGCGGCGCAGGTGGAACAGGGATTTTTACGGCTCGACGATCTCTCGAACCGGCTGGGGGCGGCGTGGCGCGCTTCAACGCAACTGCGTCGGCAGCAACTCGCGGAGGCGCGTACGCGGCTGAGGCATGCGACCCCGCAGACGCGGGTCGAACAGGAGTCTCAGCGGCTGCTCTCGCTTTGGAAACGGCTGCAGGCGGCGAGCCCGGCCTCGGTGCTGAACCGCGGCTTTGCGATCGTGCGCGATGAGAAGGGCAGGCCGGTCGTCCGGCGCTCGGCGGTGAAGCCGGGACAGGCGCTGACGGCGGAGTTCGCCGACGGCGCGGCGAAGGTGCGCGCGGAATAAATGCGCGGCCCGTTTGCTCCCATGGGGAGAATGCTTTCCCGTCTGATCTTCTCCCTTTTGGCCCTGGCCGTCGTGGCCGGGGTCGCCGCCGACATGAAAACGAACAAAGCCGCCACCGCGCCCATGACCTCCACCGTCGCTCCCGCCAAGGATGCGCTCGACTGCAAACCGGGCGAGATGTCCGCATGCGGCCTGCCGTCGCACGTCGTGATCGACCTGAGCAAGTCCCAGGTGCAGCACACCGACGCGGAGTGGAAGGCGAGGCTGACGCCGATGCAGTTCCGCGTCGCCCGCCAGCAGGGCACGGAGCCGCCGTTTCAAAACGAGTACTGGGATCATCACGGGGACGGAGTTTATTTTTCGGTGTGCAGCGACACGCCGCTGTTCGATTCCAAGGACAAGTTCGAGAGCGGCACCGGCTGGCCGAGCTTCACGAAGCCGATCGAGCAGGCTTTCGTGGGCGAGCACCGCGACGTGAGCTACGGCATGGTGCGCATCGAAGTGCACTGCAACGTGGACGGCGGCCACCTCGGCCACGTGTTTCCCGACGGGCCGCGCGCGCAGGGCGGACTGCGCTACTGCATCAACAGCGCGTCGCTGAAATTCATGCCGCGGAAAGATTATCAAGCATGGGTGGCGAAGAATGGGGCGGGACGGGCGGCGAAATAAAAAAGGCCGCGCGGTGAGCGCGGCCTGAAGGGTTGAGAGCGGGCGATGTAGCCTGTTCAGAGCTTCGGGAACTTCACCCACCTGGCGCCAGCCTTGCCGCTTTTCACGGCGGTCTCGATGAAGGCCATGCCGGCGAGTCCGTCCTCGATCGTCGGGAAGTCGTAGCCTTCTTTCGGGGCCTTGCGGCCTTCGATGGAGTCGGCGATGGCGACGGCGGCGCTGCGGTAGACATTGGCGAAGGCTTCGATGAAGCCCTCGGGGTGGGCGAACGGCGTGCGCGTCGCGCCCTGCGCGGCGGCGGAGACGTAGCCGTTGCCGCGACGGTACACCTGCTGGGGTGCGTCGGCTTTCTTCCAGATGAGCTCGTTGGGATTTTCCTGGAACCACTGGAGGGAGCCCTTGGTGCCAAAAACGCGGATGTTGAGGTTGTTTTCCTCGCCGCTCGAAATCTGCGAGGCGAAGAGGATGCCCTTCACGCCGCCGCTGAAGCGCACGAGGCAGTTGCCGTCGTCGTCGAGGAGGCGGCCGGGGATGAAGGTCGAGAGCTCGGCGCAGATCTCCTCGACCTCGAGGCCGGTGATGTAGCGGGCGAGGTTGTGCGCGTGGGTGCCGATGTCGCCCATGCAGTTGGAGACGCCGGAGACGTTGGGGTCCATGCGCCAGTTGGCGATCTTGCTGACGGTGGCGGCCTCGAGCGCGGTGATCGCGTAACCCTGCGGGTACTCGACGACGACCTTCATGAGCTTGCCGAGTTTGCCGGTGCGGACCCAGTCGCGGGCCTCCTTCACCATCGGGTAGCCGGTGTAATTGTGCGTGAGGGCGAAGACCTTGCCGCTCTTCTTGACGACTTCGCGGAGCTTGCGGCCCTCAGCCAGGGTGAAGCAGAGGGGCTTGTCGCACACGACGTGGAAGCCGGCCTCGAGGAAGGTTTTCGCGACGGCGGCGTGGGTGTTGTTGCGCGTAACGATCGAGACGAAGTCGATGCGCTGGTCGGCCGGGAGGGCCGCCTCCTTCTGCGCCATCTCCTGGTAAGTGGAGTAGACGCGGGCGGGGTCGAGGAAGAGGTCGCCGCCGGAGGCCTTGGATTTTGCGGGGTCGGAGGAGAAGCAGCCGGCGACGAGATCGATCTCGCCGTCGAGCCGCGCGGCCATGCGGTGGACGGAGCCGATGAAGGCGCCGCGGCCGCCGCCGACCATGCCGAGACGGAGTTTGCGATTGAGTTTCATGGGGATGGTAAAAAAGCAGGGCGTCGTTTGACGACGCCCTTGAGAATACAGGAAAAAGGCGTCGTCAAGCGACGCCGTTGACATGACCGCCGAATTACAGCGACACCGGCTTGCCGGTGGTCGCCGACTTGTAGGCGCCGTCGATGAGCTTCATCAGCGAGAGGGCCTGGTCGGGGGTGTTGAGGGGCTTTTCGGTGCCCTCGAGGCTGCGCACGAAATTCACGGCGGAGCGGACGCGGCCCATGGTCTCGTCGGGGGAGACGATGATGTCGCGGTTCACGTGGCGGCCGTTTTCGAGCGTATAGAGCTGGCAGGCGTCGATGGCGGTGTTGTCGAGGCCGTCGATGCCGAAGAGGCGGCGGACGAGGCCGCCGGCCTTGGTGCCCTGGAAGGTCACGGAGACCTCCTCGCGCTGGTTCATCTCGGCCCACGAGACGGCGAAGGACATGGACTGGCCGGTCTTGAAGGTGACGAAGCCGTGCGCGGCGGCCTCGACATCGGTCGTGCCCTTGGCGACATCGGGGATGCCCCACGGACCCTTGAAGGCCTTGTTGGTGATGTGGTCGCTGTAGGTGCGGGCGATCACATGCGCGGGCTCGGGGTAACCCATGAAGTGCATGCCGAGGTCGACCATGTGGAGGAGATCGATGAGCGGGCCGCCGCAGGAGAGGGCCTTGGTGGTGAACCAGCCGCCGAAGCCGGGGATGCCGGCGCGGCGGATCCACTTGGCCTGACAGGTGTTGATGGTGCCCACAGTGCCGTCGGCGATGTAGTCCATCATCGCGTAGCTCTCGGGGCGCGCGCGGTTGTTGAAGTTAAACATCAGCGTCTTCTTCGCCTTGGCGGCGGTGGTCTGCATGAGCGCCATTTCCTTCGCGCTGAGGGCGGGGGGCTTTTCGCAGAAGACGTGCTTGCCGGCCTTGAGGGCCTGGAGGGCGAGCGGGGCGTGAAACTTGTTGGGGACGATGACGGAGACCGCGTCGAGCTCGGGGAGCGTGCGGAGCATCTCGGCAACGTCGGTGAAGACGCGGGAAATGCCGTGCTTGGCGGCGGCCTTTTCGGCGGCGGCCTGGTTGACGTCGCAGAGGGCGATGATCTCGGCGCCGGCCTGGCGGAAACCGGTGGCGTGGTAGGCGGCCATGCCGCCTGCGCCGATGATGGCGATTTTGGTGCTCATATAGAAGAGGGATAGGGAGGAACCACGAAATACACGAAACACACGAAAATCAGAAAGACGCCGGTCGGACGCTTTCGTGTATTTCGTGTGTTTTGTGGTTTTTAAATGCTGGTTAGCTTTTCTTGTCGAACTGCGCGTCGAAGACGATCGCGCTGGAGGGGAAGTCGACCTTGCGGACGAAGGCGGAGGCCTCGGTGGCGCCGTGGACACGGTCCATGCGGCTGTCCTCCCACTCGACAGAGAGGGGGCCGCGGTAGCCGACGTCGTTGAGGGCGACGATGATCTCCTCGAAGTTGATGTCCCCGTGGCCGAGGGAGCGGAAGTCCCAATAGCGGCTCGGGTGGCCGAAGCTGACATGGCCGCCGAAGACACCGACCGTGCCGTCGCCGTGGCCCCACCAGACGTCCTTCATGTGGGCGTGATAGATGCGGTTGCCGAAGGCGCGGATGAACTTCACGTAGTCGACGCCCTGATACCCGAGGTGCGAGGGGTCGTAGTTGAAGCCGAAGCGCCTGTGGCCCTTGACGGCGTCGATGGCGCGCTGGGCGCTCGCGATGTCGAAGGCGATCTCGGTGGGATGGACCTCGAGGGCGAAGTTGACGTTGAGCTTGTCGAAGGCCTCGAGGATCGGGCCGAAGCGCTTCGCGAAGTCGGTGTAACCGGCATCCCAATACGCCTGCGAGGTCGGCGGGAAGGCGTAGATGGAGTGCCAGATGGAGGAGCCGGTGAAGCCGTTGACGACGGCGGGGAAGTCATCCTTGCCGTTGTTGCCGGGCTTGGCGTCGAAGAAGGCGCGGGCGGCTTTGGCGGCGGCGATCATCTTCCTGGCGGCGCGCTTGCGGACGCCCTCGGGGTCGCCGTCGCCCCAGACATCGGTCGGGAGGATGGACTGGTGGCGTTCGTCGATGTGATCGCAGATCGCCTGGCCGACGAGATGGCTGGAGACGGCGTAGCAGGTGAGGCCGTGGTCTTTCAGCAGCGCCCATTTTTCGTGGACGTACTTCTTGGAGGTGGCGGCGGCATCGACATCGAAGTGGTCGCCCCAGCAGGCGAGTTCGACGCCGTCGTAGCCCATCTTTTTGACGAGCGGGGCGAGCTTTTCGAGGGGGAGGTCGGCCCATTGGCCGGTGAACAGGGTGACTGGACGAGGCATGGTAGGGAGGAGGGGCGGAACACTGGGAAAACTGGCCGCAAACTGCGGCCGGGAGGAGGGTCTATCTCTCTCTGCGAGGCAATTTCGGCAAGGGAAAACCTGCTGATGCCACGAAACTTCCCTTGGGCGCGTCGCGTCGCGGGTGACGGCGAAACGGGGCAATGAGAGCAATGGATCCCGGTGATCGATTGAGTAGTTTTCCCGGTCTTCGGGCTGGTAGGCGACTACCTATCAATAGGTAATCAAATACCTAAAGTGACTTGCAGCACGGGCCGATGGGGTTTCCGAACCTATGACTACCCAGATGACCTCCCTTCCCGCCCGATGCTTCTCGGCACTGCTGGCGTTTTCCGCCCTCGCCTCCGGACTCCAGGCGGCAATTTCCCTCGGGGAAAACAGCCCCGTCCAGATCGGCGGCTTCTTCAGCCAGGGTTACATGATCAGCGATCATAACAACTACCCGGTCGACACCAAGAACGGCACCGCGGACTTCCGCGAGATCGGTTTCAATGCCTCTACCACGCTGGGTTCGCATCTCCGCCTTGGTGGCCAGCTCTTCGCGCAACGCTTCGGCAAGTACGGTGACGACAAGGTCGTCCTCGACTGGGCGGTCGCCGACTACAATTTCCGTCCCGAGATCGGGGTGCGCGTCGGCCGGATCAAGTATCCCCGCAGCCTCCAGTCCGACGTGCTCGACCTCGATGTGGTGCGCCCCTTCATCTTTTTGCCCCAGTCGATCTACGATACCCGCCTCCGCGATTTCCAGGCCTCCTTCGACGGCGCGATGGTTTACGGTTCGCTGACGGCCGGGAAGAACACGATCGACTACAAATTCTACTACGGTGACGTCCCGATCAAGACCGACTCCGGGGTCGCAGACTATTTCAACACGTCTTCGCTCTATGCCAATCCGCCGGGCTTGAAACAGATCGGTTTGGACTCCGTGCGTGGCGCCGCCCTGAGCTGGACTACGCCGGTGGCCGGCCTGCGCCTCGGTGCGACCTACTCCTACAGCACTAATCTCCTTGTCTCCGGCCCTTTCCGTCAGGTTCCAAGCCTGACCTCGAGCATCAATCTACCCAAAGCCGAGTACATGGGCGTATCGGTTGACTACACCACCGGCCCGTGGACGTTCACGTCGGAGTACTTTATTAACAAGCTCAACTCCACGCTGACGCTGCCTGCGTTCATCGCGCCGCCGTCGCACAGCACCGGTGGATACAAGGCTTGGTATGTTTCCGCCGCCCGCCGGCTCGGCAAGAAATTTGAACTAGGGACCTACTACACGGAAACGTGGAACAGCTACCCGAGCGCCACTGCCTTGCCTTCCTCCAACCAACGCAAGGACTGGGCCCTCGCCCTGCGCTACGACGTGAACGATCACCTCCTCTTCAAGATCGAAGGGCACGCGATCGATGGCACCCGCGACATGTTCAACGTGCCCGGGGTCGTGAACAATAACTTCAAGAATTCGATGAGTCTCTTCGCCGCGAAGACGACCCTCAGCTTCTAATCCGGATTCCACCGACCGAACCAAATCCGCATCATGAAACATTCATTTTTGAAAACCGCCTTCCTCGCGGGGCTCGCGTTTGCCGTCTCCTCACTCGTCGCCGCCCCGGCCCTCGTCGTGAACAAGGGCCTCGACAAGGAGAAGATCGACGCCGCCATGGTGAAAGCCGTTTTCCTGGGCAAGAAGGTCTCGTGGGAAAGCGCCGGTCGCGTGACCGTCGCGGTGCTCAAGACCGGTCCCGTGGCCGACGCCTTTTACAAGGCCGCGCTCGATCAGGATGCCAGCGGTTTCAACAACTACTGGCGCCGGCTGGCGATGACCGGCGGCGGCATTGCCCCGAAGTCGTTCGAGACCGAGGCCGACCTAAAGAAATTTGTGTCCGAGACGCCCGGCGCGATCGGCTACCTCGATGAGGCGCAGGCCGACGCCAGCGTCCTGGTCGTCAAATTCTAGTCCCGCAACGCGCCGTCCGCGCCGAGCCCTCTCCTCCGTCTCCCCATGGCCTCCTCCACGACCCGTCTCAACCTCAAGCGCGCCTTCCTCGGCACCACGCTCGGCTATGCCTTCCTTGCTCTGCTGGTGAGCGGGCTGGGCTGGGCCGCGTTTGGGCTCTCAAAGAGCGGCACCGAGCACAGCACCGAACTCACCGGCAAACTGCTGCCCGCGCTGCAGACGACGTCGCGGCTCGGTGACGCGACGTTGAAGTACAACCTGTCGACCCTCGAATTTGTCCTCGCGAAGGATGAGGAGTCGATGGCGCGGAAGGCCAAGGCCGCCGCGGTGCAGCACGAGACGATCGACCGCAATGTCGCCGAGCTCAAGAAACAGGTCACCTCGTCCGACGCGCTCCGGCTGGTGGGCGATTTCACGACCGCCGTCACCGCGTACGACGCCTCCGTGCAGAAGCTGCAAAAGGCGATCAAGGGTGGCGACTTTGACGAGGCGATGAAGACGCTCGATGGCGAGGTCACTCGCAACAACCAGACGGTCGAGGCTGCGCTCGGAAAGCTGAGCGGCTACATCTTCGAGCTTTCGTCCGCCAACGGCGAAATCACTCGGTCGATCCTCGAGCGCAACCTCCGCATGACGCTCACGCTCGGCGCGGTGATCGCGGCCCTCGCGATCGTCGCCGTCGTCGTGATGCAGGTGATCTCCCGCCGGATCACGGGCCGCATCGGCGGCACCTCCGGCGAGCTCTCGCTGCTCTCGAGCGAGATCGTCGGCAAGGCGCAGGAGTTCGCCGACACGAGTTCGACGCTGTCGGACGGGGCGAGCCGCCAGGCCGCCTCGATCGAGGAGGTCGGCGCGTCGCTGGAAGAGATGTCCAAGCGGACCGACGGCAATGCGAAGGACTCCGTCCGGGCGAAAGAGCTGGCCGGCCAGACCCGCCACAATGCCGACCAGAGCGCCCGGGAGATGGAGGAGATGAACCGTGCGATGGAGGAGATCCGTCAGGCCAGCGCCGGCATCGGCAAGATCATCAAGACGATCGACGAAATCGCGTTTCAGACGAACATCCTCGCGCTCAACGCGGCCGTCGAGGCCGCGCGCGCCGGCGAGGCGGGCGCGGGCTTTGCGGTCGTCGCCGAGGAAGTCCGGGCGCTCGCCCAGCGCTCCGCGCAGGCGGCGCGCGAGACCGCGGAGAAGATCGAGGACTCGATTTCGAAGAGCCAGCGGGGCGTCGACATCAGCTCCCGCGTCGGCACGAGCCTCGGAGAAATGGTGCAGAAATGCCGCGAAGTGGACCAACTCATCGGCGGCATCGCGCAGGCGTCGCAGGACCAGAGCGCGGGCATCGCCGAGCTCAAGTCGGCGGTCAATAATATCAACGAAGTCACCCAGGCCACGGCCGGCAGCGCGGACCAGAGCGCGCAGGGCGCGCAGGACCTGATCCAGCAGGCCGCCCGCCTCGGCGAGGCCGTCGAGCAGATGAACGCCTACGTCGGCTCGATCCAGCGGCAGACGGTGCAGGCCGCGGCCGCCCCCGCGGCCAAAATGGCCGAGCCGGCGGTCGCATCGAAAGCGCCGCCGCCCGCGGCCGAGGAACGAGCCCCGGAGCTTTCGTTCCGCTAGGCCTTGCGCCGCGAGCTTCGCCCGAAGCTCGCGGTTTTTGTTTTCTTGGGGGTGTGGCCGAGTGGCGGAACTCGACGGCGAGGGGTGTCCTGGTTCAGCCTCCATCGATGCTGCGCTGTTGCTCGAGTCTCGGTTGCCCCGAATTTTCCTTGGAGGAAACGCTCGCGCTTGCCCGCAAGCACGGACTCGGCGGCGTGGAGTTGCGGGCGCTGGGCGGGACGGTGGAGCTGGCGGGGTATCTCGCGGGGCAGTATGGATCGCCGGAGGCGTTGGCGGAGAAATTGAGCCGCGAGTGGCCGCAAGTGCGCGTGGTGGCGTTCAACACATCGATGAAGCTCGTCGGCGCGACGACGGCCGAACGCGATCAGTTGCTCGACATCGCCCCGTGGGCCGAGGCGCTGGGGGTGCGGTGGCTGCGGGTGTTTGACGGCGGCAAATCTGCCGACGCAGAGGAAATCGCCCGCGCGACGGAGACCTTGCGCTGGTGGCGCGAAGAGCGGGCGGCACGGGGTTGGAACGTGGACTGGATGATCGAGACGCACGACTCGCTCTTCACGGCAGCCGCGATCGGGCGGTTGCTCGCGGCGGAGCCGGACGCGGCGATCCTGTGGGATTCGCATCACACGTGGAAAAAGGGCGGCGAGGACCCATTGATCACCTGGCGGGCGATCCGCGCGAGCGTCGTGCATGTCCATGTGAAGGACAGCGTGAGCGTGCCGAGCGCGCGCCACCCCTTTACCTATGTGCTGCCGGGGGCGGGGGAGTTTCCGATGGCACCGCTCGTCGCGGCGCTGCGTAACGAGGGGTTTTCGGGACCGGTGAGTCTGGAGTGGGAACGGATGTGGCACCCCTACCTGCCGACGCTCGACGAGGCGCTGACGGTTGCGGCAGCGCGCGAGTGGTGGTGAGCAGGGCGGTCGTCAGTCCGTCCTACTTCAGAGTTAGTGCGGTGTCAGTGAGAAGGAGCTTGTCGGTTTTTCCGTCGGGGCGTACGACCGTGAGTGTACTGTCGGAGTCGAGTGTCGTACGTTGCGGGACGAAAATCATGCCATCGCCCTCAAAGTGCTTCACCGTTTCTAGCCGGCTCGGCCACATAACGGTATAGATGGTGAATTCGGCTGCGGTTTCTTTGCTTTCCAACGTGAGGTGTTGTTGGGGTGTCCATTTTCCAGTAAGGTAGGCACCACTCACTTCGCCGCTGGCGTACTTGGGATCGACGGGGACTGGAAATTTGTCGGTCTGGCTTGCGCGCCATGTGATGCCGGGAGCTAGGAGTTGAGCGGCAAGGACCGTTTTGCCCGACACCCCTGTGATGAGGGCCATCGAGGCGGGATCGTTCCAAGAAATGTGACGTTCGGCGTGGAGAAGCCACGAAAGTTTGCCGGGGGTGGTGAGGACCACGCGGTCGCGGAGGACGACGTAGCGCGAGTCGATGAACACGAGATCGCGGGTGACGCGTTTCACGCGGTCCTTCGGCTGGAGGGTGGAGTAGGCCTTGGTGGCATCGCCGGTGGTCCAGACGTAGCGCGGTTTCTCCTCGTAGCGGGTGATCTTGCCCGTGGCGGCCTTCGACTGCGCTTTCTGGCCGAGGCCGTCGATCAGGAGGTCGTTCTTGGAAATCGTCTGGCGCGTCCAGCCCTGGTGATGGGGCGAGTTGTGGAATTCCCGATACGCGGAGTCGATGGCGAGGCCCTCGCCATAGGCGTTCAGGATGAACGCATTTTGGTCGGCGTGGCTGTGGCTGAAGGAACCGTACGGCGAGGACTTGAAAGTGACGTGGATGTCATCGGCGGGTTTGCCGAGGGCGCTGTGGAGCGAGACCCAACCGACGTCGGAGAAGTAGCGGTTCGGCGGCAAGGTCGAGAGCGCGATGGGGGCGGGGAGCGGGCGGGCGGAGGCGATGAAGTTGCGAAAGAGGAATTCGGCGGCGGTGGGGTAGGTCCGGCTGAGGTCTTCGAGGCCCTTGTCGACGGGGCGCGTGCGGGCGTCGGTGCAGAGGTCGGCGTAGGCGCGGAAGAGGCCGTTCTGCTGCACGCGGGCGACATGCTCCATGTAGTCGGCGATCACGGGTTCGAGGTTGAAACGGCCGGCGTTGGAGGCGTCGCCGAAAGTGGTGTGGAGGTAGGGCTGGACGTTGTAGATCGCGAAGAGCGGGGAGTTTTTCCAGAAAGCCGAGCTGTAGGCGAGCGGGTCGCCGATCGCGAGGAGGGCGTCTTGGAAGGCGGCGTGTTCGAAGGTGCCGCGCCAGTAGGCGTTGCCCTCGGCCCAGCCGCCGTCGTCGCCGCCCCACGGGCTGAACTGGTCGCGGTAGAATTTGTAGGCATAGGCCCACCACTCGCGGGATTCGGGCAGGTCGTCCCAGAGGGCGAGGGCGGTGAGGCCGGTCATCGGCATGAAGCGCACGGGGTGCGACGAGATGTCGGAGGCGATGGAGTTGCGCTGGGTCTTGGAGATGTCGCCCTGTTTTTCGATCCACTCGACGGAGCGGCGGCCGCGCTCCTTGAAATGCGCAAGGATGATGGCGCGGTCGGCGGGGGAAAGCTTGGTGCGGAGCTGGTCGTAGACGAGCGGGAGTTTCCGCCAGAGGCGGAAGTGGGCCTCGTCATTGTAGTAGATGTCGGTGGCGCCGACGACGTCGCCGGATCTCCAGTCGGGGGCGAAGTGCCAGGTCGAGGTGCCAAGGAGGATCTCGCGGGCCTTGGCGAAATAGCGCTCCTCGCCGCTTACGATCCAACAGAGCGCGGCGGCCTCGGCGACGCCGGAGAGGCGGCCGCAGGTGTCCTGCACGGCGCGCCATTTGTCGGCCTTGTCGGAGTCGCGCTTGGAGGGCGAGGGATCGCCGTAGGTGATCGGCTCGGAGGGGACGGTGAGCGTGAGGTACTCGCGGTCGAGGTCGCGCTTAATGAGGGCGAAGGCCTTGGCGCCCTCGCCGGTGGTGCAGTAGGCGCGGAAGGCGTCGGCGCGGCCGGCGAGGAGATTGGTGCGCGGGGCGGTGGCGGGGACAACGCTGGTGGGATCGGTGGCGGCCGTGAGGGTGGAAGGGAGCGCCGCGACGAGGCACGAAAGCGCGCAAAAAACAGAAAGGAAGGAGCGCATGACGGAAAACGAATTTAACTTAATAAGTGAAAAAGGGCGAGGGGCGGGAATTTCGTCAGGAGAGGGCGGGGAGGGCCCAGTGGGTGATTTCCCAGGCGCCGAGGGTGGGGTGGGAGAGTTTCCAGAGGCCGGCGGCGGTGGAGACGATTTTCGCGGGCGACCGGGGCGACGTGATAGGGCGCGGCGACGTGGGCGCGGGGCCGGGTGTCGTCGAGGCGGGTGTCCCACTCGGTCGCGGCGAAACCGGCGAGGGGCTGGAGGACAGTGCCGCGGGCGTCGGCGCTCCAGGCCGAGAGTACCGGCGAGGGGTCGGAACGTTCGGCGTGAGGCTCGGTGAGCGGCAGCGCGTAGCCGCCGAGGCGGAGGACGACGGGCTGGCGGGCCTCGAAGGTGTGGAGTTGAAGGAGCCAGCCGGCGCGCCACCAGACGGCGGACTCGACGCCGGTGTTGGCCTGGTTGGTCTTGAAACCGAGGTTGGTGCTGTAGAGCACGTGATGATTGTCCATCTCGACGGCGACGGTGGAGTGGCGGCCGTAGACGGTGCCATCGTCGAGCTGCAGGGTCAGCGCGCTGTCGACGGACCAGTTGGTCTGGTGGGGGAATGCGCAGGTGAAACTGACGCCCGTGCGGTACGCGGTCTTGCTCCATTTCCACGCACCATAACGGAGCATGAGGTTCGAGATCTGGGAGCCGGCATTGATGATCTCGACGGCGCCGCCGGTGCTGCGCACGACGAGACCGGCGGTCTTGATGACGTGGGCGTGGTCACCGCGCTCGGAGGGCAGCGGCTCCTCGGGGGCGGTCCAGAAGGCGTGCGTGGGCGGGAGCAGCAGCGGGGCAAAACCCTTGGCGGCCCAGTAGGGCGAGGCGGAGCAGGAATAGACCTCCATCAGGCCTTCGAAGCGGTCGGTCCAGCCGATGCTCAGACAGCCCTGCTCCTGGAAGATCGCGGGCTTCGAGAGGAAGAAGTCGAGGTTGCGGGTGCAGAGGCGGCGGAGCATGCCGGGCGGGAGATCGCAGCAGTTTTCGGCCAGCGTCATGCCGAAGACGTTGAGGCAATTGAAGCGGTAGCAGATGGAGCGGCCGAACGCGGGATGCTCGCCGCTGGCGGCGAAGAAGTGCTGGTAGTCGCGGACGAAGGGGCGGGCCCAGTCGCGCCAGCGCCGCGCGCGGCTGGGATCGCGTTTGCCGTGGAGGCGCGCCCACATCAGGCCGTAGAAGTGGAAGGCGTAGGCGTTGTAGTGATCGTAGGCCTGGTTGATGCCGTCTTCGAACCAGCCGCCGCCGCGGTGCATGAGCTCGAGGCGGTTCAGAAATTCGTCGATGATCGGGCGGTCGGTGCGGCGGGCGTAACCCTGGGCCCCGAGGAACTCGAGGATGTGGACGCCCATGAAGTAGTGGTTGTTGTTGACGATGCCGTTGCCGCGGGCGGTGCCCAGCCAGCGGGCGACCTGGTCTTTTTCGGCGGTGGTGAGCGGGTCCCAGAGATCGCGCGGGGCGAGTTGGAGACCGATGCAGAGGAGGCCGATCTCGACGTGGTGCTGGTGATAGTTGGCGTCGGGGCCCCAGTAGTGCGGGGACTTCGGATCGCTGCCGATGACGAGGCCAGCGCGGAACCAATCGGCGAGGCGCGTGCGAAATGCGCGGGCGTCGGGGACGTCGGGCGCGGCTTCCTCAGCGGGCGTCTGGAGATAGTGGGCGGCGAGGAGAAGCGGCCGCGCGAAACTCTCCATGCGATCGGCCTGCGCATCGTGATCGCTCGCGGGACCGGCGATGACTAGGCTCGCGTGACCGGGACGCATGAGCGCCGCCAGCGGCTCGAGCAATTTGCGGGCGGCGGACTGCCAATGGGCGTAGGCGGCGGGGACGGCGGGCATGGGGTGGGGCCGGTCGGCGACCGGAAAGGATCAGGTGGAGCGGTCGTAGACCTCGGGTGTGATGATGGCCTCGAGGGGGAGACCTTGCGTGAAGGCGCGGAGGTTGCGGAGAGCCTGCGCGGTGGCGTCGGGGTAGCGGTCGATGGTGGGACCGGCGAAGTGAGGGGTGAGAAAAACGTTGGGCAGGCCGCGCAGCGGATGGTGGGGGTCGAGCGGTTCCTGGGCGAAGACGTCGAGGCCGAACTGGATTTTTCCCTCGCGCGCGACGGTGACGAGCGCCGCTTCATCGACCACGGCGCCGCGGCCGACGTTGACGAAGGCCGCGCCCGGTGGGAGGAGACGCAGGAGCTTTTCGTCGATCACGCCG
>JAPLTR010000280.1 GCA_026398065.1 Verrucomicrobiota bacterium
AGGCCCAGATCGCCCTCGCCCGCGAGGGCTTCTCCAGCGGTCAGATCGACGGCGTCGGAGGCCTGCAGTCTGCCACCGCGCTCCGGGCGTATCAGGAAAGCCGCGACCTGCCCGCGACCGGCGCGCTGGACGCGGCGACGAAAGCCCGGCTCGTGCTCACCACCCCGCCCCTCGCGCCCGTGGTCCTCACCGACGCGGACCTCGCACGCCTCCAGCCCCTCGAACCGACCTGGGTCGGCAAATCCCAGCAGACTGCCCTCGACTACGAGACCGCCCTGGAGCTCATTGCCGAGCGCACGCACGCCAGCCCGAATCTCATCCGCCGGCTCAACCCCGACATCGACTGGACCGCGCCGACCGCCGGCACGACCGTGATGGCCCCCGCCATCCCCCGGCTGCCCAAAAAGAAAAAGGCCGCGCGCGTGATGGTGCAACTCGCGGCGCATGTGCTGGAGATATTCGATGCCGACGGAGGCATCATCGCCCATTTTCCCGTCAGCATCGCGGCCAAGGTCGAGAAGCGCCCGGTGGGCGAGCTGCACGTGGTCGTCGTCGCGCCGAACCCCGACTACACGTTCAACCCCGAGGTGTTCCCCGAGTCCGAGGAGGCCCGCACCCTCGGCCGCAAGCTCATGTTGCCTCCCGGCCCCAACAATCCCGTCGGCGTGGCCTGGGTCGGCCTCGACCTGCCCGGCTATGGCATCCACGGCACCCCGAAGCCCGAGCAGGTGGGCCGCACGGAGTCGCACGGCTGTTTCCGCCTCGCGAACTGGGACGCGCTCACGCTCCTCGACTTCGCGTGGATCGGCCTTCCCGTCGTGGTGGAACCCTAGCCGTCCGGGTTGGCCGGCGGCCTGCTTCATCCCGCTCCCATTTCATCCTCATGAAACTCCTCCGCCGTCCGCTGCTGCTGCTCCTCACGCTCTCCCTCTGCGCCATTCCTTCCATCCGGGCGCAGACCTACGCCCCGCCCCGTTTCACCGACCCCGACCGGCAGAAGAAAATTGAGGCGTTGCTCCCGGAGATTTCAAAGATCTACGCGGACTACGCCGCCGAGAAACACGCCCCCGGCGTCGTCTGGGGCATCGTGCTCGATGGACGGCTGATTCACACGGGTACGATCGGTCTCGCCAATGTGGAGAAAAAAATCCCCGTCGCCGCGAACACGGGCTTCCGCATCGCCTCGATGTCGAAAAGCTTCACGGCGATGGCCATCCTCAAGCTCCGCGACGCCGGCAAGCTCTCGCTCGACGACGCCGTGGAAAAATACGTCCCGGAATCCCGCGCCGTGAAACCGCTCACCGCCGACGCCCCGAAGATCACCGTGCGCCACCTCCTCGGCATGGCCGCCGGCTTCCCCGAGGACAATCCCTGGGGCGACCGCCAGCTCGGCATCACCGACGCGCAGTTCGACGAATTTCTCGCGCGCGGCATCTCGCTCTCCAACGCCCCCGGCGTCGCCTACGAGTACAGCAACCTCAACTTTGCCCTCTTGGGCCGCATCGTGTCACGGGTCTCCGGCGAGCCCTACCAGCGCTACATCACCCGCGAAATTCTCGTGCCGCTCGGGATGAAGGACACGCGCTGGGACTACACCGCGGTGCCGCCAGCCCGCCTCGCGCTCGGCTACCGCTGGGAGGACAACACGTGGAAACCCGAGCGCCTCGAACCCGACGGCGTCTACGGCGCGATGGGCGGTCTCATCACGAGCGCGGAGGACTTCGCGCACTACATCGCGTTTCATCTTTCGGCGTGGCCGCCGCGCGACGACGCCGACACCGGTCCCGTGCGGCGCGCGACCGTCCGCGAGATGCTCGTCCCCGTCGAGCTCATCGGGATCAACACCCTGAACAAAACCCTCGCCGGCGAGCCCAACCCGAACGCCATCGGCTACGGCTTCGGCCTCATCAGCGGGGTCGACAGCAAGGGCGTGGCCTTCTCGCGCCACAGCGGCGGCCTGCCGGGCTTCGGCAGCGAATACCGGTTTTTCCCGGAGTACGGCTTCGGCGTGTTCTCCTTCGCCAATGTCACCTATGCCGGCACCGCCCCCGCCAACACCAAGGTGGCCACCCTGGTCATCGAGAAAGCCGGCCTCGCCGCGCGCGCCCTGCCCGTCTCGGCCATCCTCGAACGGCGCAAGCAGCAGCTCGCCACCCTGCTCTCGACCTGGGACGAGAAGCTCGGCACCGAGATCCTCGCCGAGAACTTCTTCCCCGACCGCTCGCGCGACGCGTGGATCAAGCTCTCGAAAGAAACCCTCGCCCAGGCCGGAAAAATCTCCGCCACCGGCGCGCTCCAGCCCCTCAACCAGCTCCGCGGAACGTTTTCCCTCGTCGGCGAAAAGGGCCGGATCGACGTCTTCTTCACGCTGACTCCGGAAGTGCCGCCGAAGGTGCAGGCGCTGAAGCTGACGTTCGTGCCGGCGCCGTAGGTGGACGGTCCTTCGCAACCTCACCGCTGAAACAGCCGGTCGAGCGCGCCGAAGTTCTTGATCGGCGCCGCTTTCTTCTCCGTCACCGCCGCGGCCATGATCGGCCTGGGCGCGGCGGGCGGCTCGGGCGTCCGCGCGGTCACGATGCCGTGCTGCAGGGCCGCGAGCGCGCGGTCGAGTTTCACCGCCGACACCGGCTCGGCGGTGCCGAGCTCCTGCGCGAAGAGGCTCACGCGAAACTCCTCCACCAACCACCGAAACGCCTCGCCGCCCTCGCGGTCGCGCAGTTTCACCGCAGCGGCCACATAGGGCGCGATCTGCGCCGCGCGCTCGGCGTCCTTGGCCGGGTTCTGCCGCCAGCGCTCGGCGCGCAGTTTCATCGCCTTCAGGTAGCGCGGCAGGTGGGCCAGTTGAGCGTAAGGGATCGTCCGCAGAAAATCCGGCGGCAGCAGCGCGGCGAGGTCGCGCTCCAGGCCGGCAGGCGCGCCCGGCTGCACCATCAGGCCCTGCCGCAGCGTGAGAATCTCGCGGAGCTGGTCGCAGAACCGCGACACCAGCCCCTGCAGGTCCGTCTTCGATTTCCCCACGGCCGCGGAAAAGGCCGCGGCAGTGAGCGCGCGCGCGCGCGCCGGATCGCAGAGCCAACCGCGCAACATCACAAAGGCCTGCGCCTGCAGTTCCTCCGCCGGCGCGAGGGTCGCGAGGAGCGCGCCGAGGTGCTTGATGGCGCGCAGGTCGCGCTCCAGCCAGCCGAGGTCGTTGCTGATCTGGCGCTCGATCAGCGCGGCGAGTCCGCGGCGCGTGAGTTCGGCCGCTTCCTCGGGCGTCTTGGCAAGGCGGAGCGCGATGCCGTCCTTCTCCGCCTGCAGGGCCGGAAACGCATAGACTGGCACGCCACCCTGCTCGGTCACGAGCACGCGCTCCGGGAGGTCGCCGAACTTCCACGTCGTCTGCGCCGCGGTCTCCCATTGCATGCGGGCGCGCCGCCACGCCTCGGGCTCGACGCGGGCGACGGTCGCGCTGGCGGCACGTTTCTGGAGGTGCAGCGCCGCGTCGATCTCGGACAGCTCGCGGCTCGCGCAGAGTTCCTTCCCTTTCGCGTCGAGGACGCGCACGCGCACGCGCAGGTGGTCGGGCAGGGGCTTGTCGGCCCACACCGCCGGATCGAGCGTCACGCGGAACCGCTCGGCGATCTGCGCCGCGAGCGCCTCGGTGAGCGATTCGCGCCGGTCAGTGAGGCGGTCGCGCGCGGCGACCTGCTCGGCCAGGCTCTTCGCCGTCTCCGCGAGCGGCACGAAGCCGCGGCGCAGCTCCTTCGGCAGCGCGCGGAGGTAGTGCTCGACCTTCTGCTCAAGATGGCCGGGCACGGCCCAGTCGAGCGCGGCGGGCGTGAGCGCCTCGGCCTCGCGCACGCTCACGTCGAGGGTCACGCCGTCGTCGGTCTGACCGGGCTTGTAGGCGTAGTTGAGCGGGAGCGCGCGGTTGTCGATCGGGAGCGCCTCGGGAAAAGCCTCTGCGTCGTGCGTGATCGACTCGGGATCGCGCAGGTTTTCCGGCTCCAGCATCAGGAAACGCGGCTCGGCCCCCCGGCGCTCCCGGACGAGGTCGACCAGTTCGCCGACGGCGGACACGGGCGTCTTTTCCAGGCGCTGCGCGTAAAAGCGGTACGTGGCCTCGTCGAGATTGAGGTAACCGCTGTCGCGCGCCCGCGTGAGCGCATCGGCGAGCTTCTCGCGGACCGCGCGGTTGTGCGTAATGAAATCGAGCGGGAACGAGATCGTATCGTTCACGAGCCCTTCGCGGATGAAAATCTCCAGCGAGTGGACGGGGTCGATCTTGCCGTAGCCGACGGCCTTGCTCTCCAGCTCCAGCCCATAGAGGCGCGTCCGCTGTTTCGCCATCACCCGGCCCTTTTCCACGTCCCAGAACGGCTCGCTGTGGCTCACACGCACGAGATGCGCGCCGAGGTCGAGCGCCCAGACCGGGTCGAGCCGCGCGCAGGTGCGCGCGAAGAGGCGCGAGGTCTCCATGATCTCGGCCGAGATGATCCAGCGCGGGGTCTTCGGTGCGGCCTTTTTCGGATCGCGCGAGCCGCCCTCGGGCGACCGCTTCTTCGGCTCCTCGCGGCGGAAGAGCACGGAACCGGGGAATAGCGTCACGCGCCGGTCGTGCGTGGCCTTGTAGCCGCCGTTCTCCTCGTCGAGGTGGGCGATGTTGCCGAGGAGGCCGGCGAGGATGCTGCGGTGGATCGCGCGGTACGACGGCGTGCCGAAGGCCGTGGTCTTCTGGTCGATCTCGTTCAGCCCGTGATAGGCCGACGTGAGCCGGAAATCGTCGCGCTGCTCCAGTGTATCCATGAGCTGGGCATGGATGTCGCGCCACTCGCGCAGGCGCGTGTAGCTGAGAAAATGGTCGCGGCAGAAGCGGCGGAGCTTCGCCTGCGCCATCGTCTCGAACTCACCGTGATACGCCTCCCAGATGTTGAGCAGCGTGAGAAAGTCCGAGTCCGGGTGCACGAAGCGCCGGTGCGCGGCGTCGGCCTGCTGCTGCTTGTCCATCGGGCGCTCGCGCGGGTCCTGGATGCTCAGGCCGGCGGCGATGATCACGACCTCGCGCAGCGCCTTTTCCGTGCGCGCCTGCAAAATCATGCGGCCCACCGTCGGGTCCACCGGGAGGCGCGCGAGCTCGCGGCCGATGGGCGTGAGCACGCGCACGGAGTCCGCGATGTTGTCCGAGGCATCGAGCGCGCCGAGCTCCTCCAGCAGGCCGTAGCCGGCGCGGATGGACTTCGCCGCGGGCATGTTGATGAAGGGGAAACGCTCGATGTCGCCGAGGCCGAAGGCCTTCATGCGCAGGATCACGTCCGCGAGGTTCGCGCGCTGGATCTCCGGCTGCGTGAAGCGCGGGCGCTCCAGGTAGTCCTTCTCCGAATACAGCCGGATGCACACGCCGTCGGCGACGCGGCCGCTGCGGCCCTTGCGCTGGTCGGCGCTCGACTGCGAGACGGGCTCGATGGGCAGGCGGCGCGTGCGCGCGGTCGGCGAGTAGCGGCTCAGCCGGGCGAGGCCGGTGTCGACGACGAAGCGGATGCCGGGGATGGTGAGCGAGGTCTCGGCGATGTTGGTCGCAAGGATGATCTTGCGCCGCTGCGTGGGCGCAAAGACGCGCGCCTGCTCGACGTTCGAGAGCCGGCCGAACATCGGGATCACCTCGCAGTTGCCCAGGCGGCGGCCCGCGAGCAGGTCGCCCAGCTCGCGGATGTCGCGCTCGCTCGGGAGAAACACCAGCACGTCGCCGCCCGTGCTCTCGCGCACGATGCGCTCCACGGCCTCCACCGCGCCGTCGATGTAGTGCAGCGCCTCGGCCCGGGCCTCGCGCTCGTCGCCCTCCGCGGCATCGGAACCGAGCTCGTCGAGCGGCGCGTAGATGACCTCGACGGGATAGGTGCGGCCCTCGACCTGGATGATCGGCGCGTCGTCGAAGGCCTTGCTGAACGCCTCGGTGTCGATCGTCGCCGAGGTGATGACGATCTTCAGCTCCGGGCGCTTGTAGCGCAGCGTGCGGAGGTGGCCGAGGAGGAAGTCGATGTTGAGCGAGCGCTCATGCGCCTCGTCGATGATGATGGTGTCGTACTCCTTGAGCAGCGGGTCGCCCTGCACCTCGGCGAGCAGCATGCCATCGGTGAGAAACTTTACGACCGTGTCGCGCGTCGTCTCATCGTTGAACCGGATCTTGCAGCCGACCTCGCGGCCCCATTGCACCCCCAGCTCCTCGGCCACGCGGCGCGACACGGAGAGCGCGGCGACACGGCGCGGCTGGGTGCAGGCGATGCGGCCGAGCGAGCCGCGCCCGGCAGCCAGGCACATCTTCGGGATCTGCGTGGTTTTGCCGGAACCCGTTTCGCCCGCGAGGATCACGACCGCATTGGCCTGGATGGCCGCAGTGATCTCCTCCACGCGCGCCGTGATCGGCAGCTCGGGCGGAAACTCGAGGCGGAAGGGAAAGGGTTTGTTTGACGGTGCGGTCACGTGAGCGGAGGGTGAACTTCTCCGCCGCACCGAGAATCACAAGGCAATGATGAAAGCTCCCCCGCTCCTTCCCGAAGAAATTTTCCAGCGCGTGCTCCGCGTCGCCCGGTTCGACGGCTGGAGCGTGGTCGGGGTCGCAGGGGTCTTTGCCCTGCTGGCCGGGGCGATGGGCGACTACGTGGGCGCCGCGATCGGACTCCTCGTGGCCGGCGCCGGCGCCATCGAACTCCACGGCGTCACCCTCCTCCGGCACGGCGAGCCCACGGGCATGCGGTGGCTGGTCGGCAGCCAGTTTTTCCTGATGGCCAGCATCCTCGGTTATTGCGCGCTGCGGCTCGCCCACCCCGAATATGCCGCGCTGAAGGCCGCGATGACCGATGAGATCAAGGCCCAGCTCGACGTGCTCGGGATGAGCGTGGACGAGTTTCTCCGCCAGTTCTACCGGCTGGTGTACCTGGCGGTGGCCTTCGTGACCGTCCTCTACCAGGGCGGAATGGCGCTCTGGTATCTGGGCAAGCGCACCGCCGTGGCGGCCGCCCTCGCGCCCGAGCCTGAGTAGCCCTCCCCCAAACCCGCCGCTTGCGCACGGAGGCCGCCTGCCTACCGTGCGCGCCATGTCAAAAGCACGCTACATCGAGGCGAAGCAGAAGTGGGCCGAGAAACAGAAGGCCCGCGGCGTGACCGCGCGCGCCGTCGCGTCGCACGACCGGCTGCCGCCCGGACAGAAGCTCACCGAGGGGTTCCCGGTGCTCGACCTCGGCGTGAAGCCGGAGATCCCCCATGACAAGTGGACGCTCAAGGTCGACGGTCTCGTCGAGAAGCCCGCGGCGCTCAGTTGGGCGGAGTTTCACGCGCTCCCGCAGGTCGAGGACGTCAGTGACTTCCACTGCGTCACCACGTGGAGCAAGTACGACTGTCGCTGGGGCGGCGTGGCGTTCACGTCACTCTACGAACTGGTGCAACCCGCGCCCGAGGCGAAATTCATCTATTTCACGAGCTACGACGGCTACTCGACCAATGTCCCGCTCGCCGCGTGCCTCGACGATGACGTGCTGGTGGCGACGTCGTTCGACGGCGGCCCGGTGTCGCTCGACCACGGCGGCCCGGCGCGCGTGATCATCCCCAAGCTCTACGCGTGGAAGGGCGCGAAATTCGTCAGCGGCATCACCTTCCTCGCCGAGGACAAGCTCGGCTTCTGGGAGGTGCGCGGCTACTCGAACACCGCCGATCCGTGGACCGAGGACCGTTACGCGTGAGGCGGCGGGCGCGCGGCGGATGGCTCGTTCCAGTTTTCGAAGAGCACGGCGTCGGCCGCGGCGATCTCGCGCACCCGCAGTTTTCCCTCCGCCACCGCCGCGGCGATGAAGTGTTGCAGCGAAAAATCGCCGCGCACGAGGGCCTCCCACCCGGACATCATCAGCTCCTTCGGGTAGACCGCGGCCAGCGGTTCGAAAAATTCCCCGCGTTTTCCGACCACGCCCACCCCGGGAGTGCAGTCGGCGAGCAGCGCGGCAAACCAGGCGGGCGACATCCGCGGCAAATCGATCGCGAGCACGGCGAGGTGGCCGTGCGAGGCGCGTTCGAGGCCCGCCGTGAGGCCGATGATCGGGCCGCCGACCGAGACACCGTCGAACAGCACCGCGGCAAACCCGCTGGCGTGCGGCAGCCAGGGCTGGTCATCCCGCGCCGAGAGAAAAATCTCCGCCGCCCCCGCCGCGCGCAGCACGTCGCGCTGTCGTCGCCAGAGCGGCACGCCATCGGCCTCAAGCAGGGCCTTGTCGCGGCCCATCCGGGTCGAGCGGCCGGCCGCAAGCAGGATCGCACTGAAACTGACGCCACCTGGGTTCACGGTCAGGTCTTGGCCACGGCGGCGTCGCCGAATTCGCGCTCCGCCTTGGCGTCATCGAACTCACCCTCCCACCGCGCCACGACGACGCTGGCGAGACAGTTGCCAAGGACGTTCACCGAGGTGCGCGCCATGTCGAGCAGCGCGTCGACGCCGAGGATCATCGCGGCCCCCTCGAGCGGGAGGCCGAAGGACTGCAGGGCGGCGATCAGCACCACGAGCGACGCGCGCGGCACGGCGGCCACGCCCTTGGAGGTGATCATGAGCGTGATCATCATGGTGATCTGCTGGCCGAGGCCGAAATGGATGCCCGTCGTCGCCTCCGCCGCCTGCGCCACAAACACCGAGGCGACCGCGAGGTGGAGCGTGGAGCCGTCGAGGTTGAACGTGTAGCCGGCCGGCAGCACGAAGCCCACGATGCCGCGCGGCACGCCGAGACGCTCCATGAGCGCGAAGGCCTTCGGCAGCGCGGCCTCGCTGTTGGCCGTGGCAAAGGCGATGGTGAACGGCTCGCGCACGGCGCGCACGAACGCCTTCAGCGGCACCTTCGCGATCCAGATCACCACCCCGAACACCACCACGACGAAGATCACGAGGGCCGCATATAGCGTCAGCACCAGTTTGCCGAGGACGAGGAGCGCGGAGGCGCCCTGCGCCGCCACCGTGAGGGCGATCGCCGCGCCGACGCCGTAGGGCGCGACGAGCATGACGAGGCCGGCGAACTTGAACATCACCTGGGTGAGCGAATCGCAAAACTGGAGCACCGGCTTGCCGGCCTCGCCCGCCGCGATCACGGCCAGCGCAAAGATGCAGGAGAACACCACCACCTGCAGCACGTCGTTGCGGGCCAGCGCATCGAAGAGACTGGTGGGGAACGAGTGCAAAATGGTTTCGACGAGGGTGAGCGGCTTCGCCTGCGCCGTCGCCCCGAGGACGCTGGCCTTTTCGGTCAGCTTCACGCCGACGCCGGGGCCGACGACGTTGACCACGAGCAGGCCGACGGCGAGGGCCGCGGTCGTGACGATTTCGAAATAAAGCAGCGCCTTGGCGCCGATGCGGCCGACTTTCTTCATGTCGCCCGTGCCGGCGATGCCCTGCACGACACTCGCAAAGACCAGCGGAGCGATCATCGCCTTGATCAGGTGCAGGAAGATCTCGCGGACGAGCTTGATCCATTCGTCCCATTTGGACGTGTCGACGCGGTGGGAGTTCATGTACCAGCCCACCAGGGCTCCGACCACGAGACCGACGAGGATTTGCTGGGTGAGCGTCAGCCGCCACCAGGCTTTCGGAGCGGGGGGGGCGGTTTCCGGGGACGAGTGAACCATGGGCAAGTTGTTTCAGCGCCCGTAGCAGACGCCAAGCCAGAAGACGGAGCCGTTGCACCCTGCGGCCCCCGCCCCCCGGGTCCAACCGGTTCACCGCCCCGGTGGGCCACTACGCACCGCCGGTGGGCAATTTCCCCCGGGGGCGGGGAGGTCGTTCCCCCTCGACAACCCCGGGGCCGTGAACCGATAACGTTGCCCGTTCCCCTCGCCCATGCCACCCACCCAACCGCCCACTTTCTCCTCGCCGACCGTGCGTCGCCGCCGGGTCCAGGTGGCCGTGCTGACCCTCGCCCTGGCGTTTGCCGGGGTCGCGACGGGTCAGCCGCTCAAGCGCTATGATTCGCTGACGCTGAAGGATGGCCGGCAGCTTTCCTCCGTCGAGATCGTCACCTACACGACGACCGACGTGCTCGTGCGTCACGCCGGCGGAGCCACGTCGCTGCGCACCGAGGTGCTGCCCGACCAGCTGATCGTCGACCTCCATCTCCCGGCCCCGGTCACCGCCCAGTCGATCGCCACCAATCCCGCGCTCATGGCCCTGGCGGAAAAGGTCGCCGTCGCCGATCCGGTCGCGGCCCCCGCCCACGCGCAGCCTGCGGGCACACCGTCCACCACCCCCGCCGCTCCGCCGGTCGCGGACCCCGGGAGCAATGTTTCCGCCGAGCAGTTGCTGGCCGCCCAGTCCAACGCCTCGCCCACCCCGGCCGCGCCCGCGGGCGAGGGCAATCTCACCGAGTTCGTCGCCGGCCCGAGCACGATCCCAACCGCGCCGACCAGCCATTGGACCACGCTGCCGGGTCGCGTCGCGGTCACGCTGCCTTCCGGCGAAACCCACCTTCTCGCCGACGTCGAGGTGCGGGCGTATCCCGCCGAGTTGCTCGCCCGGTATCTCGTCGAGGCGCAGGCCGCGAGCGCCGGCGTGGCCCAGCGGTTGCGCACGGAAGCCGCCGAGGCGGCCCAGGCCGGCCGGCTCGACGAAAGCAGCGCGCTCACCGAGCGTGCGGCCAGGACGGCGGCGAACTACCTCAACCTCCTCCCGACGGCCCCCTACTCCACCCGAAGCGACGCGTACGGCCACTTCACCCTGCGTCACGACCTCCGCGACCTCCGCCTCGTCGCCGTCGGCCGTATCAATGTGGCAAAGGGCGAGTGGACCTACGCCTGGGTCGCCGTCGCGCCCGGTCAGGAATCGCTCCTCACCGAGGCCAACGCCACCGCCATCTCATCGCCGGAAGGTCCCAGCGTCCGGTTGGCCGTCCAATGACCTCGCTGACTCTGCCGCTCGCCGCTGTCCAGGCCGGCTTGCTGCTCTGGGCCGCCGTCCATCTCAGCAATGCCGTCATGCGGCCGAAAAAGCTCGGCCCCCTGCTGTGGGCGCTGGTCACCCTGGCCGGGCCGCTCGCGATCGCGCACTACGCCATCGCCTACGACCGCCATCGTGTGGTGTGCGGTCTGGCCGATTGCCTGATCCTCTCGCTCAGCGTGGCGGGCATCCGGGTGTTTGCCGTCTCCAAGGAGGAGGAAAAGCTCGCGGCCGAGCACGCCGAATCCCGGCGCCGCGCGGCGGAGGCGGCCGAGGCCGCCCGCCAGGCCCGCAAGGCCGAGGAGCTCAAGGCCGCGGCCGCCGCCCTCGAATCCCGTATGGCCCAGGCCGAGAAGAAAGCGGCCGACCCGGCCGCGCCCCGCCACCTCACGCCCTCCCTGCTGCGGGGCGGCGCCCCGTCCCCCCGTCTTCCCCCTGCGCCCCGGAAGAAGTAGCCGGCCGCCTCGGACATGCTCAACCACGGCGGCCAGTTCCCTCGCTCCGCCCCGGCGCCCACCGCGCCCGGGAGGGCCACGGCCCGTTCCGCGCGCGGCATGACCCTCGTCGAGGTCGTCACGGCGATGTGCGTGATCGCCCTCGTCTCCACGAGCCTGATCGCCGCGTCCGTCCTCATCCGTCGGCTCACCGAGATCGCCGTCTACCAGTCGTCCGTCGCGGCGATCATGCAGGGTTACCTCGAGCAGATCAAAAACATGCCCTACGACCTGCTGCCGATCTCCCCCGCAGCCGGCACGAGCATGTCCGTGAGCAGCTACACGAGCCAATACTCCCTCGCGACGCAGAAGGACGACGTGACGGCCGATCCGCTGATCCTCTCGCCCCTGCCGCTGCTGACCGTCAGCAACCTGACGCCGCCCACCGTCCCCACCGCCGTCTACGACAACAGCAAGGTCTTCGACGTGAACCGAGCGTCCGACCTCACCGTGCACATCTGGATCTGGATCGAGGACAAGACCCCCTCCGGCTACGGCGCAACGCAGCAGGCCAAGGCCATCACGCTGCTCTACATGTGGCAGATCCGCGACGGCAACACCACCCGCTCCTACACCGGCGTCATCAAGAACCTCCGGTCGCTCGTGCCGACCTACTGACCCGCCGCCATGCGTCCCCTGTCCCAGTCTGACGGATACCGCCCCCGGCCCGCGCGCGGCTTCACCCTCGTCGAGATCCTCGTCGCCACCACGATCATGGGCATCATGGTCACCGCCGTGCTCGGTCTCTTCATCAACATGATGAAGAGCTACAAGTACAACACCTTCCGCCTGAGCATCAATCGCGACGTCCGCACGTTCACCAACGAGCTCACCGACACCGCCACCTACGCCAACTACTACATCATCCTGGCCGACTTCGTCACCCGCACCACCGGTCCCGCCGGCAGCGAGGTGCTCGCCTACATGGCCGACGGCGAGTCCGGCGACTGCGTCCTCCTCGTCTTCAAGGACGACACGGACGACGCCAAGATCGCCCGCATCGTCGGCTACTACCACGACCCGGACGCCGATGGCATGGGACCCGTGCGGAAATTCGACCTCCGCTTCTCGCCGACCGTCACCGGCACCAGCCTCTGGACCCTGCTGCCGTCCACCTCCACGCTGCACACCAACGCCGACATCATCTCCGCGGGCACCATCGGCCGCGCCACGGGCACCTCGACCTCGGGCCGCCTGTTCTACAATTTTTTCAACCGCAGTGTCATGGTGAAGGGCCAGATCAACTACATCTCCAACGACGGCCTCACCCGCCGGGCGGTCTCGACCTACAACTTCACCGTCTCCCCCCGCGGCTAACCCGTGCACCTCCCCGCCCACCGTTCCCTCCGTCCGTCCGCCCCGCGCCCCGAGCGCGGCTCGGGGATCGTCATGGCGATCATCTTCGCCGCCGTCCTTTGCGCGGTGCTGGCCAGCATGCTCCGCTGGGTGATGACCGAGTCCACCCTCAACAAGCGCGCCATGCTCCGCCTCGAGGCCCGCAACGCCGCCGAGGCCATCGCCGAGTACGGCATGTGCCAGGTCCGCTACCGGATGGAAAACACGAGCACCTTCCTCGCCAACGCCTTCACCCCCGCCGGCACCAACGCCCTCACCCTGCCCGGCAGCTCCCTCTTCACCGGCACCCACGTCGACACCACGGCCAACGGCCTCTTCGGCGGACGTATCGCCAATGTCACGACGTCCCCCTCCGCGCAGCTCTACTACCTGGACGCCAATGACCCCAACAACATCAACGACCCGCTGAAGGGGAAATGGATCTTCCGCCGCGACATCCCCATCTACGCCAAGGCCACCGTCACCCTCCCCAACAGCCCCCCCATCACCGCCTACGTCTGCGAGAAGATCAGCGTCCGCGGCGCCCCGCTCTTCGCCCACGCCATCTTCTACAACATGGACCTTGAGCTCGCCCCCGGGGCCACGATGAACATCTACGGTCCCGTCCACGCCAACGGCGACATCTACGTCAGCAGCCAGGGCGCCTCGGTGAACTTCTACAACACCGTCACGGCCACCGGCAACATCTACCACGCGTGGAAAAGCTACGTGACCACCGCCCAGGGCCAGACCAACGGCAGCAGCGGCGAAGCCCTGAACATGACCTCCGACGTGACCTTCAAGAACCGGCTCTCGGCCCAGGTCTCGATGGATTCCAGCGGCACGTGGAAGGACAGCACCATGGGCGTGTCCACCACCGTCAACACCAACAACACCGCCGGCAACTACTCCTCCCAGGACGCCTACAAGGCCGCCCTCGTCGCCGGCGTCACCGCGAATCTCACCGCGTTCAAGACCTTCTGCTCCTCCACCTGGAACGGCAACGTCCAGACCTCCGCCAACGGCGTCCAGAACTACACGCCCGTCGCCATCGGCCGCTAAGTCGAGGACGGCACGCCGGGCGACGGCACCGACCAGTCGGTCAACACCGGCCGCCTCCTGATCGAGCCCCCCACCGCCTCCACCAGCACCGAGTACAGCGCCGAGGTCGAGGCCCAGAAGTATTCCAACCAGGCCGGCATCTACATCCAGATCGTGCCGGCTTCCGGCTACACCAACCTGACCGTGACCGGCGGCGGCAACACCACGGTCACCACCCAGGACCCGCTCGTCCCCGCCATCATCACCGTGCGCGTCGGCGGCCCCACGGGCACAATCGCCCTCAGCACGCCCTCCACCCTGGTGAAGTACTACCCGTACAAGCAGACCGCCGTGACCAACTCCGGCAACACCACCTACACCGTCAACCGCGGCATGTACGACCAGCGCCGCGGCTCCGGCCAGGACATCGTGGAGCTCGACATGGCCGCCCTCAAGGACGCCGTCGCCCAGATGCAGCTCGCCTCCTCCGCCCGCGATTCCACCAAGGCGATCAGCGGCCTCGAGCCCGCGCGCTGGACCGGCATCGTCTACGTCGAGGTCACCAGCAACCCCTCCACCAACCTCAACGGCACCACCGTCGCCGCCGCCGGGGGCGACAAGGTCGCCGTCCGCCTGATCAACGGCAACGCCCCGGTCCCCACCTACGGCACCGCCGAGGGCCTGACGATCGCCACCAACGCCCCCGTGTATATCAAAGGCCACTACAACGACGACGGCTCCTCCCCCAACGCCTCCACGCCCAAGACCGGCGAGACGCCCGCGGCCATCGCCGCCGACGCCATCACCCTCCTCTCCGCCGGCTTCAACGACGCCACCAGCCGCAGCGCCGTCCGCCCCAGCGCGAGCGCCAACACCGTCGTCGCCGCCGCGATGCTCACGGGCATCTCCCCCACCAACAAGAACGGCAGCGCCCGCATGAGCGGCGGCGCGCACAACCTCGTCCGCTTTCTCGAAAACTGGACCACCCCCTCGCGCTCCGTCTACATCCGCGGCTCCCTCGTCTCGCTCTTCGAGAGCCGGGTCGCCGACGAGCCGTGGAAGATCGACTACTACTCCGCCCCCAACCGCAACTACGGCTTCAACGACCTCTTCCTCAACGGCCGCTACCCGCCCGGCACCCCGCGCGTCATCTCGTATCGGCGCGCCGACTACGGCGACCTGACCAAGGCCCAGTACGACGCCGCCCTCGCCGGGCTCTGACATTCCCGCTCACGGCGCCGGCTCCACGCGCGCCATCAGCAGCGTGCCCGCCTGCTCCGAGTCCTTGCGGATCAGGTACGAGCAGCGGTACAGCGCGAAGTTGAACTTCCGCTCGAGGTGAAAATACGCCCCGCCGAGGTAGATCGGCGGAAATCCGTAGAACCCCGCCAGCGGGTTCGACTCCGGCGAGGTCGTGTGGAAGACAAACACCTCGCCGACCGGCGTCCGCGCAAACGCCGCCAGCACCTCGCCCTTCAGCACCACGCCGCGGGGATAGAGCTCCGTGCCGCCGTGCGGCTTCTCCGCGAGCACCGCGCCGCCCGCCGCCCGGTAGTCCCGCAGGAAATCCTGGAGGTACGTCATCTCCTCGGTGCGCCGCGACTGCTCGACGACGGCCTCGCTCGGCGCGCGCATGAACGCCAGCAGCGCGTAGAGCGCGATAACCGCGGCCAGCACCCGGCAGGACGCCGTCGTGCGCCAGTGCCGCCACCACGCCGCCAGCCGGCCGCCGAGGGTGCGGTAGTTGCGCACCGAATCCATGAAGGCCGCCCACAGCCACGACAGCCGCCCCTGCCCCTCCGCCCGCACAAGCTGCTTCCG
>JAPLTR010000856.1 GCA_026398065.1 Verrucomicrobiota bacterium
GACCCGAACACGGACTACCAGATGTTTCTCGGCGGTTCCTGCGTGGGCGGGTGCGACAGCCTCGAGGTCGGGCACGGCCCGCAGAGCACGCTCTACGGCGGCGAGGCGATGGGCGGCGTGGTGTCGCTGCGGGCGCAGCGCGGCTCCGGCGCGCCGACGGCGCAGGTCTCGGCCGAGGCCGGGAGCTTCGGCACGGTGCAGGGCGCGGTGTCGGCGCAGGGCGAGCGCGGCGCGAACGCGTGGAGCTTTTCCGCGCAGGGCGGCCACACCGACAACGAGCGCGACAACAACTTCTTCGACTCGGCCAACACCGCGCTGCGCCTCGACCGCAAGGTGAACGATCGCCTCGCGGTCGGCGGGACGGTGCGGTGGTTTCACGGCGTGTACGGCGACCCGGGCGACCGCTACACCAACGACCCCGACAACCGCGAGCGCGAGGAGAACGTGCTGGCAACGGCGTTTGCCGACGTGAAGCTGGCCGACACGTGGACGGCGCGGACGGTGCTCGGCGGGCAGGACCGCCGCTTCGTGGCGGAGACGCCGCGCGCGGGCCGCGCGACGGGCGTCACGGTGGTCAAGAACCGCCGCGCGGTGCTCGATGCGCAGACGACCTACACGGGCGCGGAGCGCCAGCGTATCACCGGGGGCATTACGGCCGAGGCGAACCACACCCGAAACACCGGCTTCGGCGACATCAACAAAAAGCAGGGGCTCTTCGCGGTGTTCGTGCAGGACGAGTTTTCGCCGGTGGACGACGTGTACCTCACGGGGGGGCTCCGCGACGACGACTTCGACACCTTCGGGCGCGCGACGACGGGCCGGGCGACGGCGGCGTGGCTGGTGGCGCAGCGGGCGCTGAAGCTGCGCGCGAGCTACGGCACGGCGTTCCGCTCGCCGAGCTTCCTGGACCTGTACGGCCAGAGCGCGTTCTACGTGGGCAATCCCAACCTGAAGCCCGAGAAGGCGCGCGGCTGGGACGCGGGCGCGGACTGGTATCTGCCGGCGAAGCGCGGCGTGGTGAGCGCGACGTGGTTCGACACGGACTACACCAACCTGATCGCGAGCTCGCCGGACTTCCGCAGCGTGGTGAACATCCAGCAGGCGCGCACGCGCGGCGCGGAGCTTTCCTCGCAGACGACGCTGCCGGGCGCGGTCGAGCTCCGCACGAGCTACACCTACCTCGAGGCGCAGAACCGCACGGCGGGCACGCGCCTCCTGCGCCGGCCGCGCCAGAGCGGCACGGTCGACGTGTGGCACGCCTGGGGCGGCGGCGTGAGCACGGGCGCGGGCGCGACCTTTGCCGCGCATCGGCGCGATGTGGATGCGAAGACCTTTGGCCAGATCGACGCCGAGGACTACACCGTCGCCCGCGTTTACGCGGCCTGGCAGGTGAATACCCGCCTCGCGCTCAAGGTGCGCCTGGAGAACCTGCTCAACGAAAAGTACGAGGAGGTGAACGGCTACCCGGCGCTGGGCTTCGGGGCATTCGCGGGTGCGGAGTGGAAATTCTAAACGACGGTGGACCGGACGGGCTTGGGTCCGTCCGGTCCACCTTTTCATCTTCACCCTCATTTCAATTTTCAGGAGGCCTGTCATGTCACGCTCACGTTTCATCGTTCTGACCGGGATGATTTTCGCCGCCGCCGCGACGCGGCTGCTCCCCCATCTGCCCAATTTCACGCCCCTCGGGGCGCTCGCGCTGTTCGCCGGCGCGCAGTTTGCCGACCGGCGCCTCGCCTTTGGCGTGCCTCTGGCGGCCCTGCTGCTGAGCGACGCGGTCCTGGGCTTCCACGCCGGGATGCCGGCGGTCTACGGCTGCTTCGCGCTGATCGTCGTCCTCGGGCTCGGTCTCCGGACGCGCCGCTCCGTTTCCACGGTCGCGGGCGCGGCGCTGACGGGATCGCTGCTCTTTTTTACGGTGACCAATTTCGCGGTCTGGGCGGCAGGGGAGCTCTATCCCCGGACGGCCGCCGGGCTGGTCGCCTGCTACGTGGCGGCGGTGCCGTTCTTCCAAAACACGCTGGCGGGGGACGCGGTGTACACCGCGGCGCTGTTCGGCGGGCTCGCGCTGGCGCAACGCCGCTGGCCGGTCCTCGCCGAGTTCACGCCGGCCGCCGCCTGAGCCATGAGCGAAAAAGTCGTCTTCTGCTGGAGCGGCGGGAAGGACTCCGCGCTCGCCCTGCACCGCCTGCTGCAGGACGGGCGGTACGAGGTGGTCGCGCTGCTCACGACGTGCAACGAACACTACCGGCGGGTGTCGATGCACGGCGTGCGGCTGGAGCTGCTGGACGAGCAGGAGCGCGCCCTCGGGCTGCCGCTGGAAAAAATCTTCGTGAGCCGGCTCAGCTCCAATGAGGAGTACGTGCAGAAGATGGCGGCGAGCCTCGCCGCGCACCGGGCGGCCGGCGTCACGGCATGCGTCTACGGCGACATCTTCCTCGAGGACCTGAGGCGCTGGCGGGAGGACCACCTCGCGCGCGCCGGGCTGCGGGGGATTTTCCCGCTCTGGAAGATCGATTCGGGCGAGCTGATGCGTGAGTTCATCGCGCTCGGCTTCGGCTCGGTCGTCTGCTGTGCGAACGATGCGTGGCTCGACTGGCGCGCGGTCGGGCGCAACCTCGACGCGGACTTCCTCCGCGACCTGCCGGCCGGGGTCGATCCCTGCGGAGAGAACGGGGAGTACCACTCGTTCGCCTTCGCCGGGCCGATTTTCCGGCAGCCGGTGAGCTTCACGGTCGGGGAAAAGGTCTACCGTCCGCTGGAGCTGACGCACCCGCGGAATCCGCGACGGGCGGCCGATACGGGTCCGTCGCCGGCCGGACCGGCGACCAGGGGATTCTGGTTTTGCGACCTGCTGCCGGCATGAGCCCCGTCTCCCCTTGCATCCGCGTCTGCCGGCTCGATGGCGAGGGCGTGTGCGTCGGCTGTTTTCGCACACGGGGCGAGATCGCATGCTGGCCGGCGCTGAACGACGGCGAGAAAACGGGCGTCCTCGCCGGCGCAGAGGAGCGGCGGAGGCTCGCGAGCGAGGGCCGGCGGACGAAACGCTGCGGGCGGTGCGGCGCGACCTTTCACTGCGGATCGGTCACGCCGGGGAAGCCGTGCTGGTGCGACGCGCTGCCGCCGATCAAGCCGTCGGCGGGGGGCGACTGCCTCTGTCCGGTGTGTCTCGCCGCCGCGGTGGGCGCGCAGTCGTCTGCCCGTTTGACGTGACCGGAGCGGGAGGCTGAAATCGGCCCATGCAAAAGCTCCGCGTCCGTCAGCTGGTTCTGGGGTGTGTGCTCGGCTCCGTCTCCGCGGCGGAGCCCAATCCCGCGGCGACGCGCGCGGCGGCGGACTATGTGCCGGACGTCGCGGCGCTCGCGGTGCCGGCGGCGAGCGAGCTGCGCGAACTGGTGGAACGCTACGTGACGGACCGCGCGGAGGTGGACCGCTTCGCGAGTGTGAAGTCGTCGGTGCTGCACCAGAAACGGCTGCGGGAATTTCTGACGGCGTGGCGGACGCGGCTCGCGGCGGTGGATTACGAGCGGCTGGGGGTGGACGGGCGCATCGATGCGACGCTGTTGCGCACCCGGCTCGAGCATGAGCTGCGGCTGCTCGACCGCGAGGCGAAGCGGGCGGCCGAGGTGGCGCCGCTGCTGCCCTTTGCCGAGGACATCGCGCGGCTGCAGGAGGCGCGGCGGTTTTTGGAGCCGGTGGACCCGAAGGCGGCGGCGGTGACGCTGGACGAGGTGAGGAAGTCCATCGAGCGGACGCGCGCCGCGCTGGAGGCGGGGCTCAAGGCCGCGAAGGACGGCGACAAGGGTGCGGCGGACCCGAAGCCGGCGAAGGTGGCGCCGCTCGCGGTGTCGAAGGTGGTGGCGTTTCGCGCGGCGGGGCGGCTGGACGAACTGAAGAAGTCGCTCGACGAGTGGGTCAAGGTGTACGACGGGTACGACCCCGCATTCGGATGGTGGATACGCGAGCCGCACAAGCAGGTCACGGAGGCGTTCGCCGAGTACGGAAAATTTCTCCGGGAAAAGGTCGTGGGCATCGATCCGAAGGGGAAGGACGAGCCGGTCATCGGCGATCCCATCGGCCGCGACGGGCTGATGGCGGACCTGGTCAACGAGATGATCGTGTATTCGCCCGAGGAGCTGATCGCGCTCGCGGAGCGGGAGTTCAAATGGGTGGACACGGAGCTGAAGCGCGCGGCGGGCGAGATGGGGCTGGGCGACGACTGGAAGGCGGCGCTCGAAAAGGTGAAGCAGGACTACGTCGAGCCGGGCCGGCAGCCGGCGGTGGTGCGGGACCTCGCGCTTGAGGCGGCGCGCTACGTGTCGGAGCGCCGGCTGGTGACGGTGCCGCCGCTCGCGGCGGACGTTTGGCTGCTGCGCATGATGCCGCCGGAGCAGCAGAAGGTCGCGCCGTTTTTCCTCGGCGGAAACGACATCCTTGTGGCGTTTCCCACGGACGCGATGAGCCAGGAGGAGAAACTGTCGAGCCTGCGGGCCAACAACCGCCATTTTGCGCGCGCGACGGTGTTCCACGAACTGGTCCCGGGGCATCACCTGCAGTGGTGGGCGCGGGCGCGGTTCAACCCGCACCGCGACCTGTTTTCGACGCCGTTCTGGGTCGAGGGCTGGGCGGTGTGGTGGGAGTTTCACCTGTGGGACCTGAAGTTCATCGCCACGCCCGAGGACCGGATGGGCGCGCTGTTCTGGCGGGCGCATCGCTGCGCGCGGATCATCTTCTCGCTGAAATTTCACCTCGGCGAATGGACGCCGTCGCAGTGCATCGACTTCCTCGTCGAGCGGGTGGGTCACGAGCGCGCGAGCGCGACGGGCGAGGTGCGGCGGTCGTTCAACGGGAGCTACCCGCCGCTGTACCAGGCGGGCTACATGCTTGGCGCGATGCAACTGCGCGGACTGTATGGGCAGCTCGTCGGGACCGGCCCGGGCAAGATGACCGAGCAGCAGTTCCACGACGAGATCCTGCGCGGCGGCCCGATGCCGATCGAGCTGGTGCGGGCGCGGCTGATGCAGACGAAGCTGCCGAAGGAGTTTAAGCCGGCGTGGAAGTTTGCCGACTGAGCGGACCGCGCGCGACGGATTTGCGACCCTAGCCGGAGCCGCGCGCGGGCGGGGAGGCGACGACGGTGGTGCGGATCGTGAAGGTGAAGGCGGAGCCGACGCCGCGCTCCGTCTCCACGCCGATCTCGCCGCCGAGCAGGTGGGTGAGGCGCTGGCAGATGGCGAGCCCGAGGCCCGTCCCGCCGTACTGTCGGGTGGAGGAGGAGTCGACCTGGCTGAAGGCCTTGAAGAGGCGGTCGCGGCGATCGGCGGCGATGCCGATGCCGGTGTCCGTGACGGTGAAGCGCAGCAGGCAGGACTCGCCGGGGCGGGCGGGGGGCGAGGCGAGGGCGACGGCCACGCGGACCGAGCCCTGCGTGGTGAACTTCACGGCGTTGCCCACGAGGTTGCGGAGGATCTGCCGGAGGCGGGTGGAGTCGGTCAGAATGTAGTCGGGGACGTCCGGCGCGCACTCCGTCACGATCGGCAGGTTTTTCGCGGCGGCGCGCGGGCTGGCCTGGGCGACCACGGCGCTGAGCAACGAGGCGAGGGCCACGGGCTCGGCCTGGAGCTGGAGTCGGCCGGACTCGATGCGGGAGTAGTCCAGAATGTCCTCGATGAGGGCGAGGAGCGATTCGCCGCCGGCGCTCACCGCGGCCAGCCATTTCCGCTGTTCCGGGGAGAGGGGGGAGTCGCGGAGCACCTCGGAGAAGCCGAGCACGGCGTTGAGCGGCGTGCGGATCTCGTGGGTCATGACGGCGAGGAAATCGCTTTTGGCGCGGTCGGCGGCCTCGGCGCGCTCCTTGGCGGTGCGGAGTTCGCGCTCGGCGTCCTTGAGGGCGGTGACCTCGACGCAGGCGGCGACGATCTCCCGGACGACCCCGTTTTCTAGGCGCGGGCGCATGAGCACGAAGAGCTCGATGCCGGCGGCGGTGGAGAAATCGAGGGAGACGTGTTCGCCGTTCCAGGTCCGGTTGAACGCCGCGTTGAGCAGAAGGATCTGGTCCGGCCCGGCGACATCCTCCACGTAGCGGCCCTCGATCTCGGCCGGTGACGCGAACCCGAGGCGCTGCAGGAGCTGCCCGCGGCAGAGCGTGTAGCGGAAGCCCGCCGGCGCGCGCTCCACACAGAGGATCATGCCCTGCTGCAGCTCGAGCGTCTGCTCGTAGTAGCGGCTCACCGACGCGAGCCGCTGCTCGGCGTCGCGGCGGAGCTTTTCGTTGGCCGCCGTGAGCTCGTCGGACGTGACCTCGAGCGTGTGCGCCAGGAAGTCGCGCTCCTGCTCCAGCTCGGTGTAAGCGGAGCCGACGGCCGCGAGAAAGTCCCGCCAGGCGGGGTCCGTCGGGTCGATGTGCGGCAGGTGCTTGCGGAGCTGGCGGTCGAGGAGGTTCACGGCGGGGCCTCGGTAAAGACCGTCAGTGTCATGGTCTGGTTGTGCAGGTCGCAGCCGTGCTGCGCCCCGCTCGGGCAGATCTCGCCGTAGGAGTAGAACCCGGCGGCTGTGATGGCGGGTCCGAGCTGCGTGAGGACGGTCTCGACCTCCTCCTCGGTGCGCTGGCCCAGGACCAGCTTGCGGCCGACGCAGCTCACGAGGAGGGCAAAGCCGGGCCCGTCCGTCGGACCGGCGGCCGACGCAGCTCACGAGGAGGGCAAAGCCGGGCCCGTCCGTCGGACCGGCGGCCAGCGCGGCGCCGTGCGCGCCGCCCACGAGGGCGTCGCCCCCCGCCTTCATCAGACGCACGTAGGAGCCCTCGGGGATGTCGCCCGCGAAGGTGAGGGAGTTCCGGTCCTCATCGACGGCGAGGATCGTGCGCACCAGACCGGTGTCGGCCTCGCGGCCCGGCAGCAGCGACAGCGGAAACAGGAGGCCGGTGGCGGGCAGGCCGGCGGCGCGAAAGCCGAGGTAGCGCTTGTAGAGGGCGAGGGCCGGCTGGCCGTCGAGTTCGAAGAGGACATTGCCGGCGGATTTCGTCACGAGGCGCCGGGGGCCAAAGGCGTCCCAGCCGCCCGCGGAACCGTAGGCGACCCGCAGGGCGTCGCCATAGAACCCGACGGCGACGATGCGGTTCGGGCCGACGTCGGCGCCCAGGCCGACGAGCGTGCGCCGGAAGGCCGCGCCGTCGCCGGCGAGCCCGCCCGTGACGGAGACGCCGGCCGGCAGGGCGGAGCGAAAGCCGTGCGTGAGGGTGGTGCCGTTGACGGCCAGGCCGTCGCTGAGCACGAACACGTGGCGGAGGCCCGGGGCCGCGAGGCGGCGGCCGAGCTCGGTCGCGGCGGCAAAGCTCTCCGCGGCGGAGCCCACGGTGACCGAGGCGGCCCGCACGGCGGTGTGGGAAAACTGGATACAAAGGACGGCGAGGGAGCCGTCGCGCACGCTGGCGCCGAGGATCTCGCCCGCGGTGCTGCAGCCGGCGCACACGGCCCCGGGGAAACGCGCCCGCAGCTCGGCCAGCGGCGCCGAGTCCGGCTCGACGAGCGCGGTGGCACCGAAGTAGAGGACGAGCCCCGCGGACACCGGCCAGTCCGCCGCGGGCAGGGTCCAGCCGGAGGCCGCGGTCCAACCAAAGGCGGTCGTTTTCATCGAGGTGAGTTTGCCATCGTCCCCAGTGTAGAGGGTAAAGGGCCAGAAGCCACTGAGCAAAACTACGGGTTGTCGTCCCGTAAGAGGAGAAGATTCATACCGGGGCCCGGGGCCGAACGTTGGTCGCGCGCTCGACGATGGTCAGGCCCGGGGTGTGGCGGCGGGAGCCGTCGGGGTGCGCCGATGTGCCCGCAGGCGTTCGGGGCCAAGAAAGAGGCGGCGGAGCACGCGTTGGCAGCCAGCCCGGCTAATCCCGGATGTGACTAGCCGGTTACATACTTATAAATGGGCCAAATCGACGGGCACCCGGCGCGCAATCGGGTAATAACCCCATCAATCGAAGTGATTTATGGTAAATAGGTGCATAGAAATTCGAGTGACGCAATTGTGACACATTTTCCGGTTTCTGCCCTTGCTCCCGGGTTTTTCGCCCCAAGCCTGAGGGGGATTACACCCGTGATGCCTTGGCCGGTCAGGCCGAGTCTGACTGGCATCTGAGCAAGACTCGCACGGGGTGAAACTACCGTACCTATGCACCATCCGAAAATCCGAAAGAAATCGCTCGCTCTGCTGATCCGCTGTCTGGCGCTCACCGCCACCGCGTCCCTCGTGGACGTCACGGCCGCCCACGCCGCCGAGACGGCGCCGCAAACTGCCGGCTCCATCCGGGGCCGCGTCCTGAACGTCGCCACGGGCCAGTACCTCAACAACGCCCGGGTCACACTCAAGGGCACCGGCAACACCGTCTTCACCGGTCGCGACGGCTCCTTCATTTTGGTCAACGTGCCGGCCGGCCCGGCGACCCTCGAGGTCTTCTACACCGACCTCGATCTCGCCACGCCCACGGTGCAGGTGCCCGCCGGTGGTACCGTGGAGCAGGACGTGTCGCTCGCCAGCGCCGCCCGCTACGGCAATACGACCGGGGAGACGCTGAAGCTCGACGCCTTTGTCGTCACGCAGGACCGCGAGACCAACGCGCAGGCCATCGCGACCAACGAGCAGCGCTTCGCGCCCAACGTCAAAAACGTCTTCTCCAGCGATTCGCTCGGCGAAGTGCTCGGCAACGTCGGCGAGTTCATCAAGTTCATCCCCGGTGTCACGGTGGACAACGATCTGGCCGACGTCTCCGGCGTGGCCGTCCGCGGCATCGGCAGCAACATGACCTCCATCACCAACGATGGCGCGCCGGCCTCCAACATGTGGGTCGGCGCCACGCGCACGGTGGACGTCCGCTCCATGGCGCTCAACGACGTCTCGCGCATCGAGGTCGCCAAGGTCCCGACGCCCGCCAATCCTGCCGACGCCCTCGCCGGCTCGGTCAATCTCGTCAGCAAGAGCGCGTTCGAGCGCAAGGGCACCTCGCTCAATTTCTCGGTGGGTGCGATCGGCAACAGCGAGAACCTCACGCTGAACAAGACGCCGCATTCCCACAAGGATGCGATGACCCGCAAGGTCCTCCCGGCGGCCACCGTCGACTTCACCTGGCCGATCACGAAGCGCTTCGGCATCGTGATCGCGGCCAATACCTCCAAGTCCTTCAACGAGCAGCACCGCACCATCCAGACCTGGACGTCCATTTCGAAGGCCACCGGCCAGCCCGTGGATTACGCCAATCCCGTCTACGCCAGCCTCCAGTTGCTGGACGGCCCCCGGGATCTCACCCGCAACACCCTCAGCCTGAAGGCCGATTGGAAGGTCGCGGACCACTCCGTGCTCTCCGTCGGCCATCTCATGAGCCGCACCGATACCCGCATCGGCTCGATGTACGGTTTCTGGGGCGCCAGCACCACGCTCACCCCGTCGGTCACCGGCGGCACGCCGCTGTCGTGGGACGGCAACCAGACCACCGGCGCCACCGGCCGCGCGACGGTGCAGAACTACGGCACCAACCAGCTGATCAACCAGCGCACGGACACGAGCACGCTCAGCTACCGCTACGACGACGGCCGCTGGCGGGTCGAGTCCGGCGCCAGCCGCTCCGGTTCCCAGACCCAGCGCCGCTATTTTGACCAGGGCTTCTTCCAGCAGTTTCAGACCAATCTCTCGGCCAAGCCCGTCCGCGTGAGCTTCGTGGGCATCGGCGGCGACCGTCCGCAGCAGATCCTGATCACCGACAACAACAACGCCCCGGTCGACTACTACGATCTGAGCAACTTCCGCGTCACCCCGACCGGCGCCAACGACGTGCCGATCAACAACCGCGGCTCCAACAGCCAGGCGTACGCCAACGTCCGCCGCTCGCTCGACTTCATGCCCGTGCCGACGTCGGTCCAGGTCGGAGCCATCGACCGCTGGTTCATGTTCGACAGCAACCTCCAGAGCAACAGCTACACCTACTTCGGGCCCGGCGGCACCGGTGCCACCACCACCCCGGTGGAACAGTACGCGTCGAAGAACTACAAGAACGTGGACAACGGCTACGGTTTCTCGGGCATCGATTTCATGTCGCCGTCCGCGGCCTATGCCGCGTGGAAGGCCGATCCCAAGCTCTTCGGCCAGACCGACGCGCAGCAGGCCTCCTCCCGCAACTACAACATCGATAACAACGAGAACTTCAAAGAAGAGGTGAAGGCCGCTTACGTGCAGTTCGACACGCGCCTCTTCAGCCGCCTCCGCGTGCTCGGCGGCGTGCGCTTCGAGAAGACGATCGACCACGGCATCGGCGGCCTGACCGACAACGACGCCGTGTGGCAGCGCAATGCCGACGGCAGCTACGTCCGCAACGCCGCCGGTGCGCGCGTCCGCAAGGCCGAGGCCGGCGTCGCCGGCTCCCTGGCGGAGAGCCTGCTCATCAAGAAATACCGCGCCCAGTTCACCCACCGCGAGTATCAGGGCTACTACCCGAGCCTCCACTTCACCTACGATTTGCAGGCGAACTTCCTGTTGCGCGCCGCGTATGCCAAGACCTACGGCCGGCCTGACCTCACCAACCTCATCCCGCGCACCGTCGCCACCTCCAACGATCCCAACGATCCCAACATCCCCACCGATCCCAACGGCAATCCGATCCGCGGCACGCTTTCCATCCGCAATCCGAGCCTGAAGCCGTGGACCGCCGACAACTACGACCTCTCCGCCGAATACTACACCCGGAACGGCGGCCTGGCCACCGCCGGGTTCTTCGTGAAGGAGCTGTCGAACTTCTTCGGCAGCAAGTCGGTCTATGCGACCCCCGAGAATCTCGCGGAGCTCGGGCTCGACCCCGGTTACGCCGGTTACAACATCACCACGACGTTCAACTCGGGCGACGCGCGCATCACCGGCGGCGAGCTCAACGTGCGGCAGGACCTGCGTTCCCTCGGCTCGTGGGGCAAGATGTTTACCGTGTTTGCCAACGGCACGAAGCTGAAGCTCTCCGGCAATGCGGGCGCGAACTTCTCCAGCTTTGTCGAGAAGAGCGCCAACTGGGGCATGACCTTCGCCCACCGGCGCACGAGCCTGACTGCGCGCTGGAACTACAAGGGCCAGGCCCGGAACGCCCCGCAGGCCGCCTACGGTCCCAACGGCTACGAATACGTCGCGCCGCGCACCGTCCTCGACCTCAACGGCAGCCTCCAGCTCACGCGGCGCTTCGCGCTCGTGGCGAGCGTGAACAACATCCTCAACAAGCCCCAGGTCTTCCTCCGCTACGGCGACCTGACGCCGGTGTATGCGCGGCAGTACTCCACGCAGAACTTCGGCGCCCAGGTGCTGCTGAGCGTGCGCGGCTCCTTCTGAGGTGGCCTGAGCCGTCCGCCGGTCTCTGACACTCACGATGCCACCCCGGAGTAATCCGGGGTGGCATTTTTCGTTTGAGGACGCGTTCGCCCGGGTCCGGTGCTGGGCGCGCGGTGCCGCCTCGCGGAAATCCCCAGGCTGAAATCCGTGTTTCCTGGACGAACGGGGGTAGGGACGGCTCTGTCAGCTCAGTCGAACGACTGCTTCGAGTTGGTCTGGAGAAAGAGAAAGATCTCGTTCGCGAAGACTTCGCCGAACTCGGCGCGCTTCTTTTCGCCCATGCCGGGGATGCCGTCCATGCGCTCGACGCGGTCGGGGTAGCTCCGCGCCATCGCGCGGAGCGTCGTATCCCCAAAGATGATATACGCGGGCACGCCGCGCTCGTCGGCGAGCTTGCGGCGGAGGGCGCGGAGGCGGTCGAAGAGGATCTCGTCGCACTCGACGTCGCCCTCGCGGCGCGTGACGCGCTTCGCCTTGGGGAGGTCCATCGGCTTGGTGAGCGTGATCGGGGTGCGGGCGCGGAGGACGGCCATGCCCTCCGCGCTGACGTTGAGCGTGGCGTACTCGCCCTCGTCGGGCGGTCGTGGCCCCAGCGCGTGATCTTTTCCGTGGTGGCGCCGGTGAGGACCTCGATCACGTGGTTGAGGCCGACGCCGAAGCGGCCGGCCTGCCGGATGCGGTAGACACAGGAGAGGAATTTCTGCGCGACGAGGGTGCCGTCGTAGGTCTCGCGGGGCTCGGAGCAGTTGTCGCAGGCGCCGCAGTTATCGAGCGGAAATTTTTCGCCGAAGTAGTCGAGCAGCTCGACGCGGCGGCAGCCGGCGCTCTCGGCGTAGTGGACGATCTGGCGGAGCTGGGCGCGGGCGATCTCCTGCTCCTGGGCGTTGGTGATCTCGTCGAGGAAGTGCGTCTGCTTCGCGATGTCGCCGGCGCTGAAGAGGAGGAGGCAGTCGCCCGGGAGGCCGTCGCGGCCGGCGCGACCGGTCTCCTGGTAGTAGCCCTCGATGTTCTTCGGGAGGTCGTGGTGGATGACCAAGCGGACGTTGGGCTTGTTGATGCCCATGCCGAAGGCGATGGTCGCGCAGATGATGCGGGTGTCGTCGCGGAGGAACTGCTCCTGGTTGCGCGCGCGTTCCTCGGCGGTGAGGCCGGCGTGGTAGGCGCGGGCGGAGAAGCCGCGGCCGGCGAGGGACTCGGCGACGCGCTCGGCGGTGGCGCGGCTCGCGCAGTAGATGATGCCGCTCTCGTGCTCCCGCTTGCGGACGAAGTCGATGATCTGCTTCGCGGGCTGGTCCTTGGGGATGACGCGGTAGGTGAGGTTGGGGCGGTTGAAGCTGGCGACGAAGGTCTGCGGGTCGCGAAGCTTCAGGTGCTTGATGATGTCGGTGCGGACGCGGCCGGTGGCGGTGGCGGTGAGCGCCATCATCGGGATGCCGGGGAGGGCGGTGCGGAGCTTGGCGAGCTGGCGGTACTCCGGGCGGAAATCGTGGCCCCATTCGGAGACGCAGTGGGCCTCGTCGATCGCGATGGCGACGACGTTCCAGGACTTCAGGTTTTCGACCCAGCCGTCGAGCATGAGGCGCTCGGGGGCGGCGTAGAGGAGCTTGTACTGGCCGCGGTGGAGGCCGGCGAGGCGGGAGCGCGCCTCCTTTTCGCCGAGGGTGGAGTTGAGAAACGTCGCGGCGACGCCGCTCGCCTGGAGCTGGTCGACCTGGTCCTTCATCAGTGCGATGAGCGGCGAGACGACGACGGTGAGGCCGGGGCGGGCGAGGGCGGGGAGCTGGAAACAGAGGGACTTGCCGCCGCCGGTGGGGAGGAGGGCGAACACGTCCTGGCCCGCGAGGGTGGCCGCGATGATCTCGCGCTGGAGCGGGCGGAACGTCGAGTAGCCGAAGGTGCGCTGGAGGAGCGCGGAGAGATCTGGCGTGGCGGCGGGCATGAACCGCACGACTTAGGCGCGGCGGGTGCGGAAGCGCACGGAAAATTTTCGGCGACGGGAGACCGGCGCCGGAGCGCATCACACGCGGCGCCGAGGCCGGCGGTTTTACCGCGGCGGCGGCCGCTAGCTCACCGCGCCCAGCAGCCGGCTGCGGGCGAGCGGGGGCAGGGCGTCGAGGCGCTCCGTGAGGCCGGTGGTGTCGATGGTCACGATGCCGTTTTCCGCGGCGTAGGTGTGGGCCTCCGGTGCGAAGCCGCCCGGCGCCACGACCCAGCCTTCGGCCGCGCCCTCCAGGGTCACGGTGGCGAGGAGTTCGCGGATCTGTTTCGTCGTGACGCGGCCCGCCTCCGCCGGCACGCACACCACCAGCGCCCGGGCCGAGACCTCGCCGGTCCGTGACACCGTGAGGTCGGCGTCGCTGCCCGCAGCGCGCGGGGTGGCCTTGAAGCCCTCCGCCTCGATCAGGCGGCCGGTCACGAGACAAAGCTGCTCCTTCGACCATTCGGCCGCCGCCGCGAGGGCGGGCAGCGCGGTCGCGGGGCCCGGGGCGGCCGACTTGGCTGCGGGCACCGTCCGCCCGTCGGAGGCCGGACTGCTGCGCCACAGCCACCGCAGGCCGATCCCCACCAGCGCGGTGCCACCGGCGAGGCTCAGGACGAGGAGCCAGGTGGCGGAGGACAACGTGGCGCCGAGTTCCGTCGTCGTGGGCGAGGCCGGGCCCGGCGTCTTCGGCTGCTCCGGCCCGGGGGCGACCGCGGGCCCGGGCGCGGGCTCGGGATCGGGCGCCGGGGGTCGGGCGGTGAGCGCGTCGCGCACGACGCGGAGCGAGGCGAGCGTCCGGGTGCGGTAGGATTCGCCGGGCGGCGGGTTGTCGAGATCGACCTTGGCCAGCAGGGCGCCGCCGGGCGAGAGCACGAGCAAGGTGGGATACGTGGTCACGCCGTAGCGCTCGCGGAGCGCGGTGTTTTGCGCGCGCACGGCGTCGGGGAGCGGCTTGCGGTTGGGGAAATCGACCTTCAGGAAAACGTAGTCCGCGACAAACGTGGTGATGAACTCCGGGTCGTTGGCGACCTCGTCCTCGAACTGCCGGCTGCCCGGCGACCAGTCCGACCCGAGGAACACCGCGAGCACGCGCGCGTGGCGGGTCTGCGCCTCGGCGGCGGCGGCGGTGGCGTCCGTCGTCCAATGCTCCCCGAGCGCGTCGGCGGCCTTTTTTCCGGCGGTGGCGGTCGGTGCGGCGGGCTTGGGGCGGGGGGCGGGCCAGGCGACGTTGGGCGGGAAATCCACCCGGTCGATCCGGCCGTTTTCCAAAAAGATGCGGCCCTGCGGGTAGGTGAGGATCTCGCGGGTGCCCGACTGGGACTGCCCGGTGGGCCACCCGTAGGCGGCGAGGGCCTCGTCGCGCGTCGCGCCCGGCCCGACCACCGGCCGCACCTCGACCGTTGCGCCCGCCAGGCCCACGCATGCGGCCGCGAGCACGCCGACGGCGAACCGAACGGCGCGAGCGTTCCGCGGGAAAAGGGGCCAGACACTGGGCATTGCCCCTCTAAATCGGCACATTTCGCCGGCGGTATAACGCCAACCGCGCAAAACGGACGGGATTTCCGGAGTGGGGTAAACCGTCCGGGCTGAGGACCTTAACCTCTTTCCGTTCCGTGACCCGCTGGGCGCGGATGTCCGCTCCCCGGTGGGCGCCCGGGTCGGTTGAGCCGTGCCCGCCGCCCGTCGGACCTCACTTCCGTTTCTTCTGCCAGTAGGTCAGGCCCGGCTCGAAGACGGTCGCGGGCAGGTCTTCGAGCCGGGCGCGGAAATACACCTCGGCCTGCTTCACGCCCTGGTTGTAGGCGAGCGGGGCGATTTCCTTCAGGAGGTAGTCGAGAAAGAGCTTCGCCTGCAGGTCGCTGAGGTCGTGGTCGAGTTCTTCGGCGAAATATTTCTTCAGGGAGTGGACGGTTTCGCCGGTCTCCTGCGGGGTGAGTGCGATGGCCATGGGGGCTTTTTCCGGCGGGCGGGCGGGGCAAGTCAAGCCGCCGCGAACCCGCCGCATGGCTGCGGGCGGGCGCGGAGCGCTCCCATCGGTCGCGCGGGAAAAGGCCGCCTCCGAGGGGGCAGGAAGGGGGGCAGGCCGCGGGGCTTGGGATTGGCCGGTGACCGGCGCGTTGAAAACCCGTTCGTTGGTTTTGACCCCATCCGTCGGTTTCGCCGCGGGCTTATCCCTGCACCATCCTCGGGTGGCGCCGGTATGAACTGCGCTCCGCGGCGTCTGCGACGTGGGGTATCATCGACCGCTCACACGCCCCGAAGGCCGCGAAGTTCGCGCGGGCCGCACGCAAGGTGAGGCCATGGTTCGGCCCCGACTCCACGTCCAGTTGATCGAGGTCCTGACCGTCGTCCTCCCAGAAACATACCCGGCAAATCAGGTCATTTCCGCGCTCGGGGAGGGAAACGTAGTCGCAGCAGGGGCAGGGATGCCGCGGGGTCGGATCGGCGGGTTCATCCCACGTGCGGGCGTCAGCGTTCATCGCGTTTGGCTCATCCGCCGATGCTCAGGAACTTGGTCCGCTTCCACACCCAGTGACTCTCTAGGGTGGCGGGGATTTCGATCCAGAAAAATTGCGCGGCGGATGACGGCCGCAGGCCCCGATAAAGCGGCCGGTTGCTGTAGAGCCTGAGCTCCAGCCAGGCGAAATCCTCCCCATGGGCATAGGCCTCGTTCTCAAACGTCACGAGGGCATCCTCCTCGCGCGGATTATGCCGGTCGAAGTAGTTGGTGGCCGCGATGCCATCGCGAATGACCCGCACGGGTGGGTATTTCTTCCACAGCTCGCTCGGAACCGGTCCGCGCGCCATCTCGGTCCACTTGGGCAGCGCCGCCTTCCCGCTGAGGTCTGCTCTCCGCTGAAAGCCATTGGGATAGCGCTTCGCGGCCTCGAGCACCGACACAACGAGGTAGCCTTGCGCGGTGGCGATGAGCACTTCGCCGGTGTCGGAAAGCCCCCCCTGCTCGATCTCTTTGGCGACGCGTGGATAGTTCGTCTGGTAGGAGATTTCGTGCGTGCATCCATAGAGGAGCACAGCGAGGCCCGCCAAACAGCCGACGAGGATCAAAAGGGTCTTCATATTTTCTCCGCGTTCAGCCCCGTGGTGCGCTCAGCCGCACCCGGCGGCGGGCCCGGACGCGGGTTGGGGCGGTTCTTTCCATCGTACGGTCAGCTTCGGCCGCAACAGGCCCAGCAGCCAATGGCCGCAGCGCACGTAGACGATGCGCTTCTCGCCGTTGCGCGAAACGGCCAGGCGATAGATCTTTTGCCCGTGGAGTGCGCTGACGAAAAATGGCCCATAATCGGGAAACAGCGGGTCCGCGTCTTCGTCGTATTCGACGGAGAACCCTTCCTGCTTCGCCCACGCCTCGATCACGGGCCGGCAGACCGCATCGCTGGCAAATATGCGCAAGGCAATCATCGCCGCGAACGGGAGCGTGGCGGTGAAAAACAGGGCGGTGGCGACGATGGCGATCATTTTAGGCCAGCCCGAGGAACAAGCCCCTCAGGGACGGAGTCAGCCTTTTGGCTCTTTGCGCAACCAGGCTCAATGCGTGATCGGGTCATGGCGCGGGTCGGTCGGGGGATTTTTCAAGCGGTGGGACCCGGGCCGTTTTCCGGGGCGGCCAGGACGAGGGCGTCGATCCGCTTGCGCTGGTTCGCGAGCATGCGGCGGTCCAGGGCGGCGAGGAGTTCCAAGGCTCCGAGGCTGCCGAACCAGGCCAGGGCCGCGAGCACGACCAGAGCGCCGACGTACATGATCAACCACGCTTTGATGACTTCAGTCATACGAGAAAGGTTTCAGGCCGGGAGGCGGTTTTGGGTGCAGGGGTCGGAGAAAGAGGGGGGCGTCTTAGCTCATGAGCGGTGCTTTGCTCGGGTGGATCGGAAGGTTTTGTCGGTGGCTGTACCGTGCCCATTTTCCGGATCGGATACTCATCAAAACCGCACTCATGACTGCGGGTCGAACTGGAAGACGCGCAGTTCCTGGTCGCAGCGGCAGGCCTTCGCGATGCGCGCGGCCCACGTGATGGCCGCTTCGCGCGAGGGCAATTCGAGCACGGTGAAGCCGCCGTCGAGTGGAGGCGCCCACGCGTAGCCTCCCTCGGCGACCCGGCCGTCGGCCGAGACGAGGGCGGGCGGCACGTTTTCGTCGATGCCGCCGCCGAAGACGTAGACGCCGGCGGCTTTCGCCTCGTCGATCACCGCGTGCGCGTCACGGCCCACCGCCGCCCACTCGCCGTCGGGCACCATCATCGCCGCGCTGGGGAAGGAGATCAGATATTTGGCCATCGTGCGCTGGTCATGGAGAGGGCGGACGGTCGTAGGCCGATCCGGGAGGGGCCGATTTATGACCAAGGTCCAGGATGAGCCACGCGGGTGGCGCTGGCGTCCGGTTACGCGGATTTTTCATTTTGGAGCAGCGCCTCGACCTTGGGCCAATCCGTGACCGCCGCCGTGACGGGCCAGGCCATGATGGCAAGCCGGGCATGAGACCCGATCCGCAGCAGGGCTCCCAGGGTGAGGCCGATCAGGAACAGGCCCCATCGCTCATCGACCAGGAAGTAGATGCCAAAACTGACGACGACGATCAACAGAAACGGAAGCCAGGAAAGTGGGCGGAAAAACACCACGCTCCAGATGGTCGGCGGAGTCTTACGGAAGGTCGCCAGCGCCTCCAGATGCCGTTTTTGATAGGCGGTGAGTTTCATTTTATTTTGCCGAACGCTCAACAGATGGGCCACGTGCGGAGCGTGTTGGCTCGGGCGGCTGGATCGGCTCGTTTGCTTCGTCAGCGATTTCAGACCACAGTGAATAGGCGCGGAAGATGCAAAGCGCACCCACGATCACTGGGCCATAAAAGAAGAGCTCACGGACAACCGGCAAAGGATCTCCGCTGTCGATGCCTCGAAAACGCTCGACGTAGAACAGGTCGATGACGACTCGGAAGACCGGGATATAAACGAACATCAAGGTTACTCCGACGGAGAAAAACAACCAAGCTTTGCTCTGCCTCTTTCTTCCGTAGCGGGTCACGAGGAATGCAACCGACGAATAGACGACATAGCTGGAGGCGGTCGCAGCGGCGTAGAACGTCGGGTGACTGTGGAAGCCGCCATCGGTGTAGCCGAAGAACAAGACGATGCCCGAGATCGCAAGGCCGACCGAGTATGGGAGAGGTTTCATCGTTCTTCCGCCGATCAGTGTGATTCGCCCATACTCAGTGTGGCAATGCGGGACTCAGAGCCGCCGCAGGTGAGACTCCTTCGGTTTGTTCCTTCTCACGACACTAAGATACGAAGTTAAGCGCGATGCCGAAACCGAGACCTGCGATGGCGGTCAGTGCAGTCGCAATATTCCGACGAACAATCCACAGGTGCGCCGGAGACCCTGCACTCTTCTGTTCTTCTTTGAGGGACATGCTATCGAGCATGGCATCCTCCGACGAGTGAACTAGCCGCTCCGCAATCTTGTGAAACACGACCGCGCAACCGAAGCCGCCGAAAATAACGAACGTGGCTATCGTTTGTAGCAATGGCATCTTCAACCCAGTGCTAAAGCTCAGCCGCGCGCGGGGCACGGGCAAGCCGTCTTTCTTCGAATGACAGGGTGCGGTGGGGCGGAGGAGGCATGGTCTAGATCGCGGCCCGAGTCAGCACGTTGGCTGTGGCGGCTGGTTCGGCCACTTTCTTGGATCGCCGTTTGAAAATGCCCGCACGCGGTCCACACGATGAAAACTTAAGGAGGCCCACTCCATTGAATTCTTCCAAGTGTCGTCGATGAAGAGAACGATCTCCAGTCGCCCGAAACACCACCACAAGCGTTCATGGACTGGGAACATCGCCTTCCATGAGAATTGGTGTCGACTCGCGGGCGGACCAAACTCCTTAAGCGCCGCCGACACGAGGAGATCGTATCGGGCAATCGGCGTGCGAAGCTCTTGGGCTGGAGTGTGAAAGTAACAGGCGAAGAGGCCTAGATGATGATCAGCCGCGGGACGGCAGAGAAGGCCAGATACACCAAGGACCGAGTGCACTGGCTCATCGCGACGGTGCGCCATGAACTGCGAGACTTCCAAAGGCGACGAATCCCACGACAATTCAGCCGCGGGCTCGTCGAAGTAAAGAGTTCGCGTCCAATCTTTCATCTTTTGCCTAGACGTTTAGGCTGAGCCACGGTCGGGCGCCAGCCCGGACGTTGGCTGGCGGCTGTTGGTTCGGCTTTTTCGGCGTCATAGGGGGGATCAACCGATGCTGCGAACAATCCAATGCCCTTCGAACGCAGCAGCACAAAACGGAGCAGCGGGACGGGGTCAGGCTTTGGGGTTTGGGGTCGATCCCGCCGGCGGATTGGGAAACCACAAGCCCCAAAGTCTGACCCCGTCCGTCTGTTCGGAGTTGTCTGTGATGAGCTGGATGGGCTCTTTTCTGTTTTGGCGGGTAATCATCGAAAAAGCAAAATCGGTAGACCAAGGTCGCGTGTCGTTCTCGTCTTCTCGTAGACGCGATCTAACAAACTTCCGAACTCTTTGTTTGAGGTCTCTTTTCTTAGTTCGGCCACGATTGGGAGAAAGAGTTGGATTTCCGCCGCCGTGATGAGCTTTCCAGGGTCGCCATTCTTTGGCCGAAACTGCGGCGCTCGCAAAGCGAGTACACGCATGAATTCCATCTTCTGGGTCAGGCTGAACGCTTCGACTTCGAAATCTCTCCGATTATCGAGCGCGGACTCTTCAAAATCGCGTGCGGTCTTTTCGTCGCGTGGAAAAAATATGCGATGTTCGACCATGTCTCTTCGCCCATCAGTGTTGTTCGCCCATACTCAGTGTGGCAATGCCGGACTCAGGGCCGCCGCAGTTGGTTACGGGGCCAAGCGCACTGTAGCATGGCAAGTCATCGATTGAATTGTTCGTCGGGGTGCATGCAACGCCACGGGCGGTGAAGGCGGTCGAAGGGTGGGGAATCCCACCTTGGCGTGCAATTTTATGGAATGGAGTGAATGGAGGGAATGGACGGGGTGACGGGCGGGGCGGAAACGGATAGGATGCGGGGATGCGAATGACGAATATCGAATGACGGATGACGGATGCCCAGGGCAGGCGTGAAGCCCCTCGGCCACGCCCGGTTTCGGCATTCGTCATTCGGAATTCATCCGCCCCCGCACACCACCCACGTATCGAATCCTTCACTACACCAGAGACCGCTCGCCAAACCCACCACCACCATGACCCGCACCGGCAAGATCGCCCGCCTTCCGCGCACGCTGCGCGACACCCTCAACCGCCGGCTCCTCGAGGGGGAGCCCGGCCCGCGCCTGCTCGCGTGGCTCAACAAGCAGCCGGAAACCAAGGCGGTCCTCGCCGAGGATTTTGACGGACGGGCGGTCACCGCCCAGAACCTGTCGGAGTGGCGCCTCGGCGGTTTCGGCGACTGGTGCCGGGAGCAGACGGCGCTGGAGGCCGTCGGCCGGACCTTGGAGGAGGGGAGCGACTTCGAGGCGCTGGCGGGCCACGGGCTGCTCCCGGACCGGTTCGCGCCGGTCGCGGCGGTGGCCCTGAACGGACAGTTGCGCGCGGTGGGCCTGATGGCGGAGGGGCCGGAGAAGGTCCGCGCGACGCTGGCGGTGGTGGCCGGGCTCGTGCGGCTGCGGGCGAGCGACCGGCAGTGGGAGAAGGAGGAACGCGCCCGCGTCGAATTCGGGCGCGAGCTGGAGGACGTGCAGTGCCAGGACCGGGTGGAACTGGCGCGGCTGAAGCTCAAGGGCGAGCGGTTGCTGACGGGGTACACGAACCTGTACTACCACTATAACAAGGCCGTGGAGGAGGCGCTGGCCGAGGACCGGCTCGTGCCGGAACCGGTGCTGGAGTTCCTGGCGGCGCAGGGGGAATTCGAGCGGCGGCACGTCGCGGCGCGCGACCAGTTGGAGGTGTACCTCGACTACCGGCACAGCCGGGTGTACGCGGCGGGGGAGGACTGGGGCAAGAAACTGAAGCCCGGCCCGCTGGCGCAGCAGGCGCTGGCGGAGGTCGCCGCGGTGGCCAAAATCAAGACGGCGTACGAGACGGGCACGGGGCGACCGGCGAGCGCGGGGAACGTGACGACGACGAGTGCGGCGACGGCGGCGAGTGCCGGGAGTGTTGGGAGCGAGGCGAGTGTGGCGGCGGTGGCGACGCCAGCGAATGCCGAGGCGGCTCCGGTGGCGGCGGGTGAGGCCGTGGCCGGTGACGCGGTGGTGCCTGCGCCGGCCGGAGAATACGGCGCGAATCCGGCTCCGGCGGCGACTGAGTCCTCAGAGGTAAATCCAACC
>JAPLTR010000931.1 GCA_026398065.1 Verrucomicrobiota bacterium
GGTCCTCGTCCGCGGCATCGGCCCCGGCCTGACCGCTTTCGGCGTCGGTGGCGCGCTCACCGACCCGCGCCTCCGTGTCTATCGTAACAACGAGCTGGTCGGCGAAAACGACAACTGGAGCGCGGGCACCGCCGAGACGACCGCTGCGGTCGCGCAGGCCGCGCGCGACACCGGCGCCTTCACGCTCACGTCCGGCAGCAAGGACGCCGCCGTGATCCTCACGCTCGCGCCCGGCAACTACACCGCCCAGGTCGCCGGCGCCGACGGCACCGCCACCGGCGTCGCCCTCGTGGAAATCTACGAGCTGCCCTGAGTGACCGGGGGCGGGCGAAGTCGCCTCACTCCGTTCCGCGTCGGTCTACCCGGAGATTCCAAGCTCCACCTGTGCAGAAAGGCCGGTCTCACGACCGGCCTTTGTTTTTCCTGGCGACGGGAGAGAGGGTCTTGGCTACGACGACGAAGGCTGCTGGGAAGGGCCTGTTGACGGGGCTTGTCCGATCCACAGCCGGTTGCCATCCGGGTCGTCGAGACGAAATTCGGTGAGGCCGTAGAAGGTGACGCTCAGTTCCGGCACCATCAGGCCGTTCTGCCTCACCTGCCGGTGATACGCGACGACGTCGTCGGGATAGAGGTAGAGGACCGAGGCGCGCGGGCCGATCGCGTGCCCGTTGATCGACTGGTCGACCATCAGCCGGCACTCGCCGAAACGCAGCATGGCCCAGCCCCACTCGTCCCTGCGCGTTTCGATCTCAAAGCCCAGCATCCCGCAGTAAAACTTCACGCTCACCGGCATGCTCGCGACCGGCAGCATGGGGATCATTCGGGTCATTTTCATGTGCTGGCGAAGCCGAGCTTGTTTGGGCAACGGTTGGTGGTGTCGCGGACGCTGTGCCTTGTTACGTGGATTGCGCCATGGGCTCTGGCATCAGGCTTTCCTTCAGGAGCGCCAATTGCTAACGTCACTGGCGAGCAACTCGTGAGTTTGGGGATGAAATATGAAAGCATAGAGCAGGCCGTGGCCGGCCAGTGGCTCGGGTTTCACATCCGATGTCTGATAGAGTAGCATCGGTGAGGATTCTTCGGTTCCAAGCGCGTCGAGGATTTTCTCCCTTATCGCGGCGGCTAACCTGAACCTCTCGATGTCAGCCCGCTTCCACATGAACACTTCACCAGTCGAGCAATGAAAGTGGGACTTGGCTGCGAGGAAATTAGGATGTGATCCAATTCGGGCTTCGAGTTCTGTTACGGGTATTTTTCCGCGGGGCGCCATGGGAAACTCAGTTCACTGGCGTTTGATATCGGGCTCGCCGAAGACCTGTTCGAACGTTTGCCCCGGGTCTTTCCCGGAACGGAGATCGTCGAGACGCGACTTTAGCAGCGCGCGCACTTCGTCATCGATCAGACCCGGATCTTTGAGGCTGTCGAGGAGCAGTTGAGCCAACTGCTGGCGCTGCTCGGGCGGCAGGGAAGGGGCTTCTTCGGCCAGATAAGCGCTCATGAGGGCGATGCGCCGACGATGGCGGGGTTTTGCACATCGACAAGGCGATCCTTCGCCCGGGGCGCCACCGAAAGCGCGCGAGACTCAAAAATCATCCACGGTCTATTGGATCCCGTTACAATCCGGGGAGCCATCCCAATCACGAAACGCTCACGCGGTCCGCTACGGGAAAACAAAATGCCGTGCGCCTGCTCGCTGATTCTTGGGGCTGGTCCAGCAAAAAGGCCGGTCTTGCGACCGGCCTTGTAAACTCTGTCTCTTCCTCAATCTCCTCAGACCTCGTACGCCGGGAGGACCTTGTCCACGCGGACCTTGTCGAGGCGGGCGAAGACCGGGACGCCGTCCACGTGCGGGATGACCGTCTCACCCTGGATCAGCGGCTGGGCGTAGCGCAGGAACTGGAAGTTCATGCTGGTGCCGTCTTCGTTAATCCACTCGCGGGGGAGCTTCTTGATGGAGTTGGCGACGTCGCTCAGGGGCGCGAGGCCGGTCTCGCAGGAGTAGGCATCCTTGTCGCCGCGGAGCAGCGTGACCATCTTGTCGGTCTCGCCGTTGATGGCGGCCTCGACGGCGGCTTCGCCGGCCAGGAAGGCTTCGTCGGCGTCGGTCTTGGAACCGGCGTGCGCGGCGCAGCGCTGGAGCAGGCCGGGCTTGGCCACGCGGACCTTCACGCCGGGGAGATTGGAACCGATGATCTCGGCGAGGGCGTCGCCGGCACCGCCGAGCTGGGCGTGGCCGAAGGCGTCCGTGGCGGCGTCGGCCGCGACGTAGTTGCCGTCCGCATCGACGAGGCCTTCGGCGACGACGATCTGACAGAACTTCTCGCGCTTCAGGACGCGCTTCACGTCCTCGAGGCACTTGGCCTGGTCGAACGGGATCTCGGGGAGATAGATGAGGTGCGGGGGATCGTGCGGGTGATCCTTGCGCTTGGCGAGGGCGGCGCCGGCGGCGATCCAGCCCGCGCTGCGGCCCATGACCTCGATGATGGAGACGAGGTCGCCCTGGCCCATGGCCTCGTTGTCGGCGGCGACTTCGCGCACGCTCGTCGCGATGTACTTGATCGCGCTGGCGTAGCCGGGGCAGTGGTCGGTGATGGGCAGGTCGTTGTCGATCGTCTTCGGCACGCCGATCACGCGGAGCTCATAGCCCTGCGCCTGCGCGAGCTTGGAGATCTTGTCCGCGGTGTCCTGGGAGTCGTTGCCGCCGATGTAGAAAAAGTAGCGGATGTTGTGCGCCTTGAAGACCTCGAGCACGCGGTCGAAATCGGCCTGCTTCTTGAGCTTGAACCGGCAGGTGCCGAGGGCGGCGCCGGGCGAGTGCTTGAGTGCGCGGATCTGCTGCTGCGACTCGGAAGCGAGATCGATCAGGTCCTCCTGGAGGATGCCGAGCACGCCGTTGAGGGTGCCGTAGATCTCCTCGATGCATTCATGGTTCAACGCTTCCGCGATGATGCCCGCGACGCTGGCGTTGATGACAGAGGTGGGGCCGCCGGACTGGCCTACCAAGACATTTCCTACGAGTTCAGCCATGACAGTTTGAGATAAAGGATTAAAGAGAACGTGAAGGGCCAAGAAAGCGCGCCGCCCCGAGGGGATGCAAACTCAAATTTCCCGGATGGCCGTTGTCGGGAGCAAATGGGCATGGCGGACGCATCGCCGCGGCCCGGGCCGCGGCGGCAAGATTCTGGGGCGCAACGGCCGGCGCAGGCCGGGACGGACCCCCGGCAGATTTCGGCCGATCAGTCTGTAAAATGGTGGCGCGCGTCGGTCATGGGATGGCTTGTGCGGGCGGTCGCCGGGCGAGGATCTGCACCACCGCGGCGCGGCCGGTGTGGCCGATGCCCTCGACCACGTCGCGCTCGCATTCGCAGGCGTGGAGCAGTTCGAGCCCGGCGAGTTCGGCGCGGAGCGCGTCGAGGGTCATAAGCAGTTCCAAATCCTTGGGCCCACCGGTGCCAAAACTGAGTTGCGCCGGCGTGTAGGCCTCGAGCACGAAGACGCCGCCGGGCCGCAGGCCGGCCACCACCTGCGCGTGGACCGCGCGACGGAGCGGTGGCGGGAAATGCGCGAAGGTCGCGACGATGCCCGACCACGCGGCCGGCGCGATCGCGTACTGCGCGAGGTCGGTGGCGAGGGTCGTGAGCGCGACGCCCCGCTCCGCGGCGAGCCGGTTGGCCTTGGCCAGGCCCACGGGGGATTGATCGAGGGCGGTCACCGCGTGGCCGAGGCGCGCGAGGTGGACCGCGTTGCGGCCTTCGCCCTCAGCCAGGCAGAGCACCGGGCCGGCGGGGATCTGTGCGGCCACGGAGGCGACGAAGCCGTTGGGCTCCCGGCCGTAGAAGTAGGCGTCCCCGGCGAAACGCTGGTCCCAGGAGAGGGTCATCGGGCGCAGGGCAGGTGCGGTGTCCGCGGTGAACTCAGCCGACGACCTTGAACCAACCGTCAACGGGTTCGCGGTCGGGTTGGAAGGTGTTGACGTGGCTGTCGGGTTTCGGGCGACCGAAGGACAGGCCGGCGATGAAGAGGGTGTCCTCCGTGCCCGGCAGGTGTTTGCGGAGCACATCGGGATACGCCACCGCACTGTATTGCGGACAGGAGCCGTAGCCGAGCGAGACGAGACCGAGCATCAGGTTGTCGAGTAGGAAACCGCAGTCGAGAAACGTGCCGTAGGAGTACGACGACAACTGCGTCCCGAGAAAGAAAACGTGGGGTGCGCCGAAGAACTGGAAATTTTCCCGGTCGTGGGCCCGGCGCTTGTCGACCTCTTCGCGACCGATGCCCTTGTGCTTGAAGATTCCGAAGCCGACGGACCGGGCGCGGGCGAGCCAG
>JAPLTR010000807.1 GCA_026398065.1 Verrucomicrobiota bacterium
GGCTCGGGGGCGATCCCATCAAATCCGACCAAATCCGAGTAAATCCGACCAGATCAAGGTGGATCAAGGTACCAAGTCGGTGGAAGCCATTTTTGTCACAGAGCGCACGGAGGCCCGATCCGAGGACACGGAGCAAGTCACGGCGAGCGGGCCGGAGGTTCGCTCCGTGGCCTCCGTGCCTCCTCCGTGTTCTCGGTGACTCACTCTCCGAATCGGCTGGGGTTCGGCGTGGGGCGAAGACGTATGCGAGCAGCACGGTCAGGTTGACCGTGCTACGTGCGGAGGCTCCTTGGGGTGGGGGCGGTTTCGGGGGAGATCGCCTCAAATCCGACCAAATCCAAGTAAATCCAACCTCCTCCAACCTGTCGGGCGTGAAGCCCGACCTACGCGGTGGGCGGGGGAGCCTCGCTGGTCGGCGCAGCGGGCGCGCCGACGATGGGAGCGCTGACAATCGGTTCGCCTTCGGCCGGTTCGGTGCCGATGGGGGCGAGGCCGGCGAAGGACACGACGGCACGGTTTTCCGTGCGCGAGGCGGCGAGGTCCACGGTGAAGCGGGCTTCCCAGTCGTTGTGTTCGTCGGCGTCGATCAGGACCTGGGCGACCGCCCATTGCTTGCCGCCGGCGGGGGTGGGGGAGGCGTGCTCTTCGTCCCAGTGCGTGTGTTTCGTGGAGCGGCCTTCGGGGTCGAGGCGGAAGCGCAGGTGCGCGGCAAAGTAGGGGGCGAAGACGGCCTCCAGTTTGCGGGCGTCGGGGGAGACGGGGTCGTTGTCGGCGGGGGCGGCGGCTTCGCCGGTGCGCAGGCGCGAGAGGGCGCTGTCGAACTCCCGGGCGGCCACGTCCTGCAGGAAACCGAAGATCGCGGTGCGCACGAGGCGGCGGAAGGCGGGGGCGTCGCGCGTGATGTCGAAGGAGGCGGGGCGCGCGGGTTTGTCGGCGTCGGTCTCGGCCGAGACGAAGTCGGGGTTGCGCAGGCGCTCCCACTCTTCCAGGAGGCTGGAGTCGATGCCGCGGATGAGTTCGCGGAAGTAGTCTTCCATCTCGATCACCTCTTCGGACTTCGCGGTCTCGGGCACGGTCTGGCTGAGGACTTTCCAGACCTGCGAAAGGTGGCGGAGCAGGAGGCCCTCGGAACGCTGGAGGCCGTAGTCCTTCACGTAGTCGGAGAAGGAGAGGTAGCGCTCGAACATCTCTCGCGCGATGGACTTTGGGCGGACGTTTTCCTGATTGATCCACGGGTGCGCGGCGGCGAAGGCGTTGAACGTGTCGTAGAGAAATTCGCGGAGCGGCTTGGGGTGTTCGATGGCCTCGAGTTTTTCCATGCGCTCCTCGTAGGGGACGCCGGCGGCCTTCAGCTCCTCGATCTTCTCGCCCTTCAGCTTGTCGATCTGGCGGCGGAGGATCTGGTCGGGGTCCTCGACGATGGACTCGCAGAGCGTGAGCACGTCGAACGGGTAGTCGGGCGACGCGCGGTCGAGGAGCGGGAGCGTATCGATAAGATAGAGCGAGAGCGCCTGGTGGAGGGAGAAATCGTCCTGGAGCTCGACGTTGACGCGGAGCTTGGCCGTCCCCGGGAGCGCGGGCCGCTGGCCCGCATTTTCTCCACTTCCGAGGCCTTGGATATGCGGGCCGGCGGCCCGCGCTCCCAGGTCGGCTTGCTGGCGCTCGCCGCTCCGGGGGAGAAATTCCACGATCTTGCGGTCGAGCAGGGCGCGGAAGAGCTGCCAGGCGCGCTTGCGGAGGGCGCGCTTCTTGTGCGGCGTCTCGTGGCAGTCGGCGATGATCTGCCGCATTGCGCGGCAGCCGTCGGACTGGCGGCTGAGCACAAGGAGCAACATGCCGTGGGAAATATCGAAGCGCGAGACGAGGCCCTCGGACGGCGCGGTCTGGAGGCGCTCGAAGGTTTTTATATCCCAGCCGACGCTGCCCTCGGGGGCGCGCTGCTTCACGAGTTTCTTCTGCTTCTTCGCGTCCCCGGCGGCCTTCTCCTCGGCGCGCTTGTTCTCGATCATGTACTCGGGCGCCTGTGCGATGACGTAGCCCTTGTCGTCGTAGCCCTTGCGTATTTCCAGAGCTGGGTGAAGACGACGGTGCGGATCGGGACATTGATGCCGACGCCGAGGGTGTCGGTGCCGCAGATGAGTTTGAGGAGGCCCTTTTGCGCGAGCTGTTCGACGAGGATGCGATACTTCGGGAGGAGGCCGGCGTGGTGGACGCCAATGCCGTGGCGGAGCCAGCGGCGGACTTCTTTCCCATACGGGCTGTTGAAGCGGACGCGTTCGAGTTCGGTCTGGAGGGCGGCCTTCTCCTCCTTCGAGCAGACGTTGAGGCTCATCAGGCTCTGGGCGGCCTCGCTGGCGGAGCGTTGCGTGAAATAGACGAGGTAGACGGGGGCGCGTTTGGCCTCGAGGAGGGCGGCGACGCGCTCGGTGAGGGGCGTCTCGGAGTATTCGAACTCCAGCGGGACGGGGCGGCGGTCGCTGCGGACGGTCACGCTCGGCGCGCCGGTGAGGCGGGTCATTTCCTTTTCGAAAAACTCGGTCGCGCCCAGCGTGGCGGACATGAGCAGAAAGCGCGCGCCCGGCATGGTGAGGAGCGGCACTTGCCACGCGTAACCGCGCTCGGCGTCGGAGTAGTAGTGAAACTCGTCCATGATGACCGCGCGGACGTCGCTCTCGGCGCCGCGGTGGAGGGCGATGTTGGCGAGGATCTCGGCGGTGCAGCAGAGGATGCGCGCCTGCGGGTTCACGCTGGCGTCGCCGGTCATCATGCCGACGTGCTCGGGGCCGAAGTCGCGGCAGAGGGAGAGGAACTTTTCGTTCACCAGCGCCTTGATCGGGCAGGTGTACACGGAGCGCTCGCCGGCGCAGAGGGCCTTGAAGTGGAGGGCGGCGGCGACGAGGGATTTGCCGGAGCCGGTGGGGGTGTTGAGGACGACGTTGTGGCCGGCGAAGAGTTCGAGGATGGCCTCCTCCTGCTCGGGGTAGAGTTCGAGTCCGCGCTCGGCGATGACCGCGAGAAAGCGGTCCATCACGGCGTCCGGGTGCGGCGAGCCGGGGAGCGGCGCGAGCGGGGCGGACGGAGGCGTGGGAGCGGACGGAGACGACATCGCCGCCCACAAGGGACGCACGCGGACGGTGAGACAAGGAGAAGCGCGGGGGCCCGGGGACGAAAAATCGTCGGTGGCCTTTGCCCAAAAGGCGTGTCAGTGGTGGATTCCCTCCCATGAAAAACCAACCCCTGATCGTCCGCGGAAAAATCAAGCTGAAGGATTTCGACCCGGCCTATGACGGCGGGCTCGACAAGGACCAGACAAAGAAGGCGACCGCGAAGCTCTGCGCGCGCATCGGGGAGCTGCAGCCGAAGCTGTATGCGAATTCCACGCACGCGGTGCTCCTGCTCTTTCAGGGCATGGACGCGAGCGGCAAGGACGGGTCGGTGCGGTGCGTGCTGCGCGACGTGAACCCGGCGGGGGTGGAGGTGGCGAATTTCAAGGTGCCGTCGGACGAGGAGCGTGCGCACGATTTCCTGTGGCGGATCCACAAGGCGATCCCGCGCTTCGGCAACATCGGGGTGTTCAACCGCTCGCACTACGAGGCCGTGCTGGCGGAGCGGGTGCTGCAGATCGTGCCGAAGAAGATCTGGAAGAAGCGGTACGGGCAGATCGTGGACTTCGAGCGCATGCTGGTGGCCAACGGCGTGCTGGTAGTGAAATTTCACCTACACATCAGCCGCGACGAGCAGGCGGAGCGGTTCAGGGAGCGGCTCGCGAACCCGGAGAAGAACTGGAAGTTCTCGCACGCGGACCTGACGACGCGCCAGCACTGGGACGACTATATCGTGGCTTATGAGGACATGCTCAACGCCACGAGCCACCCGGCGGCGCCCTGGCACGTGGTGCCGGCCGACCGGAACTGGTACCGCGATCACGTGATCGCGGAGACGGTGGTGAAGGCGTTGGAGGGGTTGGATTTAAAGTGGCCCAAGTCGGAAGAGGATTTGTCGAAGGTGCGGTTCAAGTGAGCCGGGCCGGCGGCGGTGGCGGTGCGGCGGGCGCGTAGGGAGCGGGGCTGCAGGGGCCCGGTAGTTTTAACAACTTTACTACGTAGTTTGGACTGAAGATCGGGCCGCGGGGGCCGAACTACCCAGCGGGAAAGGTTTTCCGCCTTTTTTCCCTTCCTCCTGCACCGCTCACTCCCGTCTCCCGCTTCCTCCTGCCAACATGGTGGCTAACGTCCTCCTCCTCGACGACAGCGTCGTGGCGCGCTGCGCCATGCAGGGCATCCTCACGCGGGGGCACCACCGCTGCGCGGCGGCGGCCACGGAGGCCGAGGCGTGGTCGCTGCTGCGCTCGGCGGTGGCCTTCGACCTCGTGATCGTGGAGGCGACGCTGAAGGGCGGCAGCGGGCTGGATTTCATCCAGCGGTTGCGTGGGGACAGTTTCCTGCGGCCGTTGCCCGCGGTGGTGTACTCCAACAGTTGCGAGCAGCGGCTGGTGCGGCGGGCGATCGGGCTCCGGAGCCAGAACTACCTGCTCAAGCCCTACGACGAACGCATCATCTACACCGAGGTGACCAAGGCGGCGACGCAGCGGTGGCGCAGCGTGACCTTCGAGGAGGAGCAGGCCCGGGGACTGCGCACGGGGCTGGAGCTGGACGCGCTGCGGCGGCATCGCCTGGAGCTGCGCACCTCGCTGGCCGACCATGCGAAGTTTCTCGAGGCCTGCGCGGAAAACGGCGGCCACACCGAGGCGATGCCCCGGATGCACGCGCTCGGCGAGTCGGCGCGCGAGGCCGGTTTCCCGGGTTTGGTGGACTATGTCGCCAGCCTGCAGGCGGCGGCGGAGGAGGGCAAGTGGGCGGCCCTCGCCGGCGCGACCGAGGTGTTCGAGTTCGCGGGGCGGATGATGTTCTGCCAGATGAACCCGGGCTTCGTGCCGGATGTGTTGCGCACGGACGAGGAGCGGCAGGTGGTCGTGGAGATCCGGGAACGGGCGCGCTGGGCGGGGGTGGACCTGAAGAGCGGGATCCGGCCGTTCAGCCGGACCGACTGGGAGGCGCAGGTCGACGGACTCGCGGGCTGCCCGGTGATCGACTCCGTGGCGGCGTCGTTCCAGATGCTGGCGGACAGCCGGGCCACGGCGCTCAACCAACTCATGGATGTCGTGTCGCGCGACCCGGGGCTGTCGGCGCACGTGCTGGCGGCCGCGAACCATTTGCCGCGCGGCGGCGAGACCACGCCGGTGGAAGACGCCCGCACGGCGGCGAGCCTGCTCGGCGGCCTCAAGCTCCATGCGCTCTCCCTCGCGCTGCCCAAGATCGCGGAGCGCCACCTGCGCGTCGCGCCGATGACGTGGCCGACATACTGGATGTTTCAGGTCGGGGTGGCCCGCATGACGCAGCACGTGTGCAGCGAACTGGAGCTCGGCCAGCTCGGCACCGCGGCCTACAACGCCGGACTGCTCCATGACCTCGGCCGCCTGCTGCTGCTGCGCCTGCAGCCGCTCGCGTGGCCGGCGATCTTCGCGCACGCGCAGCGGGCCGCCGTGACGGTCGCGGAGGCGGAGCGACTCTACCTGGACTGCACGACGCGGGACCTCGGCGCGCGTTTCGTGGTGAACCAGGGGCTGCCGCCCGCGTACGCCCACGTGATCCGCTGGGTCGAGGCGCCCGACGAGGCGCCCGCCGACGCGGTGCTCACCGCGATCGTCTCGCTCGCGCGCCATCTTTGCCTGCACCAGCGCGTGGGCGACTGCGGCGATGTCGCGCGCGAAGGCACCGCCGACGTCGAGGACACGCCGGCGTGGCGCGTGTTGCGCCAGGAGATGTTTCCGAGCTTCGACGTCAGAAAATTCGAGGCGCGGGCGCGGGCCCACGCGCTGCGGCTGCGGCAGGAACTGCTCGGGCGGGTGCGCTAGGCGCCGGGACGCGGCGCGCCGTCCCGGGGAAAATTGGCAAGAAATGGCACAGCGTTTCGCAAGAAACGCGGAGGCAAGCGCCGAATGTTTCGCTAGAGTGGGCGCATGAACCCCTCGTACATCCCCAACGGTCTGTCGGCATGGGGCGACCCGCCGCTGATCACGGGGCCGCAGGTGCTGACGAACCCGCTGCTCAACAAGGGCACGGCGTTCTCGGAGCACGAGCGGGATGTGCTGGGGCTGCGGGGCCTGCTGCCGCCGCGGGTGTTCACGATCGAGGAGCAGTTGCAGCGCACGCTGAACTCCGTCCGCCGCAAGCAGGACAACATCGAGAAATACATTTATCTCACCAACCTTCAGAACCGAAACGAGGTTCTGTTCTATCGTCTCGTCATCGATCATATCGAGGAGATGGTGCCGCTGATCTACACGCCGACCGTCGGTCAGGCGTGTCTGGAATACGGCTCCATCTATCGTCGGCCGCGCGGCATGTTCATCAGTCTGCGCGAACGCGGCCGGATTGCCGAGATCTTGCGGCACTGGCCGCAGCCGGGTGTGCGCCTGATCGTCGTGACCGACGGGGAAAGAATCCTCGGGCTCGGCGACCTCGGGGCCCTCGGCATGGGAATTCCGGTCGGCAAACTGTCGCTCTACACCGCCTGTGCGGGCGTGCATCCGGGCTACTGTCTGCCGATCACGCTCGATGTCGGCACCGACAACGCCACGCTGCAGGATGGCGAGGCGTACATCGGGCTGAAGGAGAAACGCGCGCGGGGCGCCGTGTACGACGAGTTTGTCGATGAGTTTGTCCGGGCCGTGAAGGAGGTTTTCCCGAAGGCGCTCCTGCAGTGGGAGGACTTCGGAAACTCCAATGCCTTCCGCCTCCTGGGCAAGTACCGGAAGAGCCTGCCGAGCTTCAACGACGACATCCAGGGGACCGCCTCCGTGGCGCTCGCCGGAGTCCTCGCGGCCCTGCGGCTCACGCAGAGCACGCTCGCGCAACAGAAAATCCTGTTTTTGGGCGCGGGCGAAGCCGGCACCGGCATCGCCGACCTTTACTGCGCCGCCGCCATGGCGGGCGGGATGTCCGAGGCCGACGCCCGGTCGCACTGCTGGTTCGTCGATTCCAAGGGGCTGCTCGTCAAGGGCCGCGGCGACAAGCTGCCGTCGCACAAGGAACCGTATGCCCACGACCATCCCTTCGTCGCGACGCTGACGGAGGCGGTCCACGCGCTGAAGCCGACGGCGCTGATCGGCGTCTCGGGCCAGGCCCAGACCTTCACGCAGGAGATCGTCACGGCGATGGCGAAGTACAACGCGCGCCCGATCATCTTCGCGTTGTCGAACCCGACCTCCAAGGCCGAGTGCACCGCGGAGCAGGTCTACGGCTGGTCCGAAGGCCGCGCGATCTACGCCAGCGGCAGCCCGTTCCCGGCGGTGACGCTGAACGGCCAGGTCCACGTGCCCGGCCAGGGCAACAACATCTACATCTTCCCCGGCGTCGGCCTGGGTGCGCTCGCGAGCGAGGCCACCGAGGTCACCGACGCGATGTTCCTTTCCGCGGCGCAGACGCTCGCGAGCCTGGTGGAGCCGTCCGACCTCGCGGTCGGGCGCGTCTATCCGCCGCTCACGAAGATCCGCGACGTGTCGCTGCAGATCGCGACGGCGGTCGCCGACAGTGCGCATCGCCTCGGCCTCGCGCGAGCGGCGCGCCCGGCGGACATCGAAGCGGACATCCGCGGACGGATGTTCGAACCCACTTACCACGACTACCTATGACGGAATGGGCAGTGTGGTCGGGCGGGTCCAGCTGTGGTGGCTGGGCCCGCCCATTGTTTTTTTTAGGAGATCGGCGGTCTGGGCCGACGGCTGAACCGCGAGCGAAGTGCGGATTTGATTGAGGGGGAAGGGGGGCACCGACCAAAATGTCGGCGATGATCCACTCCGCGGACGAGAAGGTCTTTCGTTTCGTCGAGCTTGCCGTCTACGCGGCGGCGATCCTCGGCGTCTCGGCGTTGAAACTGCTCCGGGGCAAGGGCGATCCTCGCTTCATGCCGATATTGTTCGTGGCGCTCGGCGCGGTCGGCCTGGTTTTTCTGACGCGCTTTTCATCTACGCACGTCCCGAGCAGATCTTTGATCGCACGCGGGCGGAGTCGATTCGCCTCCCGGAGGGGAAGAAGCTACTTGTCGGAATCGGCTTCGCCATGAGCTTGCCAATGTTTGCCCTCGGCTGGGTCGGGCTGTTCGACCCCGCGCTGATGAGCCGGGTCATTTCAACGATCTCGCCGATGCGTTTCCTGCTCTCGTAAAGAGCTCGCGCCGCAGGCCAAGGGACCGCGGCGCACCATTGGCTCAGATTTGCGAATACGCCGTCGGCACCACGAAGCGGGCGGTGTTCTTCGAGGTGTTGTCCTTGTACTGGGGGTCGTTCTTGAGCGCCACCCAGCCGGGGGCGGTGCCGAACTTCTTCCAGTTGTCGAGGTGCGTCGCGAGATCGGCGGCGCAGGTGATGTAGCGGAGGTGGGGGAGGTTCGGGCCGGCGATCGCCTGGCCGAAAAACACCGGCGACATGCCGAGGCTCTTCATGACCTCGATCTCGCCGGCGTTGAACATCGCCATCTTGCTGAGGGCGCGCTCCTCGCTGTGACTCTCGTAGTCACGGAGCTCGAAGATACGGGTGGGCGTTTTGGCAAATGCCGGAACCTGCATTTTCGGGAAGCCGGCAAACGCGCGCAGCAGCCAGGTGTCGAGGCGCTCGAAGGCGGGGCTGGCCTTGGGCACGCCTAGATACTCGGCACCGGCTTTTTGGACGGTGGGATCGGTGTTGAGGTCGGCGGCGACGCTGGCGAACGATTCGAGCGTCGGATGCGTGATGAGCACCCAGACGGCGACGGGCGCCTCGGGCGTGCCGACCTTCGGCTTCGAGGTGACGGCCTTCTTGTCGACCTCGACCTCGGTGAAGACGCCCACGCCCTTGAGTCCGCGGGCGTTGAGAGCCGGGATGAGCGCCTTGCTCAGATAGCCGTCGAGGAGAGCGGTGGAGGCGCCAGGCTTGAGGCGGTAGGCGCGCAACTCGTAGTACTCGTGGGCGGAGACGGGGAGTTTGTCGGCGGCGGAGGCCTTGACGCCGGCGGCGAGCGCGGCGGTCGTCGCGGAGGCGGCGAGGGAGGTTTTGAGGAAGGAGCGGCGGGTGGAGGGCATGTTGTTTTGGGCGGAAACTAGCGACGGAAAGTCTTCACGAAAGCCACGAGCGCTGCAACCTCTTCGGCGCGGAGCCGCTCTTTGAAGGCGGGCATCCGCTCCGCGCCCTTCTTATCCTTCACGCCGTGGAGAATCCGGGTTTCGATCTCGGCGTCGGTGAATTTGCTTTCGGAAAGATCCTTGGCGCCGAGTTTCTTCCCGGCGGGGGTGCGGGCCCTGCCGTCGGCCCCGTGGCAGGCGGCGCAGTGGGCGGT
>JAPLTR010000468.1 GCA_026398065.1 Verrucomicrobiota bacterium
AGCTCGCCCTCGGCGCCGTAGAATTTCGCGTCCTTGGCGATGAAACGGTAGGGCGTGAGGCCGTCGGGATTGCTGGCGGCGGGGATCGCGTTGGCGGGCAGCTCCGACTCGAAGATGTAGTCGGAGAAACGATTCGCGAACACGCTGACGGAGCCCGTCACGAAGCCGGCGCGCCGGCGCAGGCTCACATCGACGCCGAGGGAGCGCTCCACGCCGAGCCCGCTCGTGCCGACCTCATAGGCTCCGGTGCCGCCGTGCGGGCCATTGGAAAACAGTTCCTGCGCGGTGGGCAGGCGCTCGGTGTAGGCAAGCGCGACGCCGAGGGACCAGTCCTTGGCCGGATAGAACACGGCCCCGACCGACGTGCTCCCGCCGGCGAAGGTCTTCTTCTGGCCGGAACGCGCGCCATAGCCGGGGAGACTGGGCAGCGCGGGGTCGACGTCGCCGAGGCGGACGGACTGGCCTTCGAGGCGCGCGCCGAACTGGAGGCTGACGAGCGACGAGAGCTTCAGCTCCTCCACCGCGAAGACCGCGCCGCTCTGGGTGAGCGACGGCGGGGTGACGACCTCGTCGCCGACGGCGGAGAAATCGCTGCGCGCGGTCTGCAGGCCGACGGTGCCGGTGAGGTCGCCGACGGCGAGGTGCGGGAGTTCGAGGCGGCCCTCGAGGGCGCGGTTCTTGAAGAGCGTGTTGACGCTGGAGCCGCCGGAGAGCTCGGCGTGGTTGTAGTCGCCAAGGCCGAGGCGCGCCCGGGCGCCGCGGAAAATGCCGAAGGGCTGCGTGAGCTCGGCGGCGAAATCGAGGCGCTTCTGTTTCAGGTTGATGCTGGTGGGCGGATCGTCGCCCCGGCTGTCCGACGACGGGAGAGTGCCGCGCGGCTGGTCCGGAGGCGCATCGGCGTCGATGCGGGCGACGCCGGGGATGCTGAGGTCCTTGGAGGAGGACTGCAGCGCGTTGAGCTGGAGCGCGAAGTTGTGCTCGGCGAAACCGCTGGTGAGGACGGCGGCGCGCTCGTTGGCGGGACCGCCGGCGCGGAGTTCGAGGACGCCGTGGCCGGGATTGTCGGCGGTGGAGTCGGGGATGCGGTTGTCGATCACGTTGACGGCGCCGCCGACGGCGGAGCTGCCATAGAGCAGCGTGCTCGGGCCGCGCAGGACCTCGATGCGGGAGGCGAAGAGCGGCTCGAGGGCGGTGTTGTGGTCGGGACTGACGTTGGAGGCGTCGAGCGAGCCGACGCCGTTGCCGAGGACGCGCACGCGGTCGCCGCCGAGGCCGCGGATCACAGGGCGGCTCGCGCCGGGACCGTAGTAGGTGGAATTGACGCCGGGCGTGGCGGAGAGCGTTTCGCCGAGCGTGGCCTGGACGGCGCGGCGGAGTTCGTCGCCGGCGAGCACGGAGGTGCCCTGGGCGAGATCGAACGAGGTCTTGGGATCGGGGCCGGCGCTCACGACGAATTTGTCGAGGTGGCGCACGTCGTCGGCGGGGGCCGGCGGTGGGGCGGTCTGGGCGCGCGCGGAGACCGCGGCGCAAACGAGGAGGACGGGAAGTTGGCGGAAAGAGGACATGACGAATCTGGGTTGAACGAACGGAGACGCGCGCCCGCGACGGCGGAACGCACTTACGCTGGCAACGCCGTGCGCGCAGGCACAGCGGAGAAGGGATCAACTGGCCAGATTCGTGGGAGGGCCGCGCTCCGGTTGGCGGAGATAGCGCGGAACGGACAGGAAAATTTCAGCCGCGGTGGCGGGCGTGACCGCCTGCCACGCGACCGGCGGAAGCGGGGCGGTGAGCGCGGCGGGAGGAGCGTCGGTGCCGCCGGCAAAGAGGACGACGGGGCAGGACTCGTCGTGCGCGGTGTCGGTCGCGCTGTGCAGCAGGTGGTGCAGCGACGGACTCGCGGCGAACACCGTCAGCGCCAACACGAGCGCGGCTCCGCCGGCCGCGAAGAGGCGGCGGAGGAAATCGGCAAAGGTGGCGCGGTGCGCGGGCGACATGGAACGGGCTGGCGAGAACGAGAAAGACGGGTGCGGCGGCGGAACGTTACGATTATGCCCGAGGTGTCAAGGGGCGCTCATTTGCCCGCGGCGAGGCGGACGTCGAAGAGCCACCACTGGCCGTTGCGCTGCTCGATGCGACCGAAGACGCGGCGGCCGAGCTGCACGGCGGCGAGGACGGACGGCGCGGCGTGAAACTCGTGCGTGCCGGCGAAGAGGAGGCCGGGAAGTTCCTCGTGGACGATGTGGAGCGTGCCGCGGTCGGTGGCGAGGGCCGCGACGGCCCCGCGGATGGGATAGCCCACGAGCTGGTCGGGCGTCGGGGCGCAGTCGCAGTTGCCCTTGGCGGTGAGGAGATCGCCCTCGGGCACGGTGACGAGGAGCGTGCGCAACGCGGAGTCGGTGGCGAAGGTGGCGAGAAACTGCACCGGCGCGGTGCCGCCGATGTAGTCGCGGAGCAGCGTGACGCGGGGGTTGGTCTTGACGGAAAGGGTGCCGGCGGGAGCGAGGGCCACCGGTTCGTCGGCGGCGAAGTCGGGGGTGATGCGGCGGAGCCAGAAGCTGCCGTCGGCCTCCAGCCACGTCACGAGCAGCGCGCCGTCGCGGAGGATGAGCGTGTCGACGTGGCCGGCGGGCTTGCCGCGGTCGAGGCGGAGCGGGAGCAGGAAACGCGCGCCAGCGTCGGGCGAAAAGGAGGCGAGGACGCGGGGGTCGTTGTCGGCGGCGGTGAACCAGGCGACGGCCACGCGACCGCCGTCGCTGGCGAGGCGGGGGCCGTTCATGGGGCAGGCGAGGATGCGCCAGTTGTCGTTGTTCAGCGGACGGGGTTCGTCCCACTCCTTGCCGCGGAAGCGGGCGGTGCGGATGTCGCGGACCTCTTCGGTGGTACGGCCGCGGTAGGCGAGGAGCGCACCGCCGTCGGGAAACGCCGTGAGCGCGGTTTGGCAGCAGTCGCACACCGAGGGATCGACGAGGGTGTCGGGGGCGGAGTCGCCGAGGATGCGGGTGTAGAGCCGCTGGAGCTTGGTGCCGGTCTTGATGGCGCGGTTGTCGAGCCACGCGGCGAGGACGCGGCCGTCGGCGAGGCGGACGAAGGCGAACTTCTCCACGCCGTCGCTCTCGCGCGTCCAGGGGGCGGGTGACGTCCAGGTGGCGCCGCGATCGGTGGACGAGCTGACGAGCGCGCCGCCGCGGCCATCGGTCCACACGGCGGTGACGGTGCCGCGCCCATCGATCGCGAGCAGGGGAAAATCGGCGGAGCTGAGCGGGATGTCGGGGCGGCTCGCGATGGTGCGGGCGGCGGACCAGGTCTTGGCGGCGGCGTCGAAGGTGGAGAAACGCAGGGTGTTGGCCGGTTTGGGAGCAGCGGTGGCGGACGCGGGTTCGGCGGCGCCGTGCTGGTGGGGGCTGGATTTTTTCGCGGCGGCGGCGGCGAGATTTTCGGCGGAGGCCTCGACCCAGCTCAGCCACACCGTGCCGTCGGGCGCGGTGGTGAACGACGCCCCGAGGGCGCGCGGTCCGGCGGGCGAGGGGAGGTCGGCGATCGTGGTGACGGGCGCGGGTTTTTCCTCGGCGGCGTGAAGCAGCGGGGAAACGGCGAGGGCGAGAGCGAGGAGGACGAGGCGCACGGGAGACAGGATACGCGGGGCGGGACAATTGCCAAGTGCGGGCCGCGCCGGGTCAGGCGCGCGCGCGGCGCTGGAGGAGTGTCACCCCGAGGAGGAGCACGAAGGACAGGACGAGCAGCACGGCAGCGAAGGCGTGGGCCTGGGGGTAGGCGAGGCGCTGCACCTCGTCGTAGAGGGCGATGCTCGCGACCTTCGTCACACCGGGGATGGAGCCGCCGATCATGAGGACTACGCCGAATTCGCCGAGCGTGTGCGCGAAGCCCAGCGTGAGCCCGGCGGCGATGCCGCGCCAGGCGAGCGGGGCGTGAAGGCGCAGGAACACCCGCGCGGGCGTCGCGCCGAGGGCGGTGCCGGCGTCGAGGAGTTCGCGTGGGACGGCGCGCAGCGCGGCCTGGAACGGCTGCACGGCGAAGGGCAGCGAGTAGAACACCGAGGCGATCACAAGGCCGGTGAAGGAGAACGCGAGGGGCGCGCCCACGAGGTCGCGCCACCAGCTCCCGGGCGGGTGGTTGGGCGAAAAGGCCACGAGCAGATAGAAGCCGATGACGGTCGGCGGCAGCACGATCGGGAGCGCGACGAGCGACTCGATCACCGGCGCGAAGCGCGTGCGCGTGGTGTTGAGCCAGTGCGCGAGCGGCAGGCCAAGCACGCCGAGGATGAGCGTGGTGAGCGCGGCGAGGCGCAGCGTCAGCCCCAGCGACTGCCAGAGCGGAGGCGGAAGACCGAGGAAGGTGGCGGCGGTGTCGGACAAGGGGGACCACGCTCAACGCCGGACGCCCAACGCTCAACGCTGAACATCAGGGGGCCGCGGGGACGGCGTAGCCGAACTCGCGGAGGATCTTCCGGGCGGGGGCGCTGCGGAGAAACTCGAGGTAACGGCGGGCGGCGGGATTGGCGGCGCCGCGGCGGGTGAGGACGGCCCCGTGATCGAGCGGCGCATGGAGGGCGGCGGGCACCTCGAACCAGGTCCCGCGCCTGGCCAGCTTGGGCGAGAGCACGAGGGAGAGCGCGACAAACCCGGCGTCGGCGTTGCCCGTCTCGACGAACTGGGCGGTCTGCGTGATGTTTTCGCCGACTACGAGCTTGGGCTGCGCAGCGGCGGTGAGGCCGAGCTTGTCGAGCGCCTCGCGGGCAGCCCGGCCGTAGGGCGCCGTATCCGGATTGGCGATCGCGAGCTTGTGCACGGCGGGGTTTTTCACGACGGCGGCGATGTCGTTGACGGCGAGGCCGGGCTTCACGGACCAGAGGACGAGGCGGCCGGTCGCGAACACGGTGAGCGTCGGCGCCTCGGCCTGCCCGGCCGCGACGAGGGCGCGGGGATAGTCGAGATCGGCGGAGAGAAACACGTCGTAGGGGGCGCCGTTTTTGATCTGGGCGACGAGGCTGCCGGAGGCGCCGGAGGCCGACGTGAGCGCGACGTCGGGCGCGGTTTTGCGGAACTCGGCGTTGATCGCGTCGAGGGCGTAGACGAGATTGGCGGCGGCGGCGACCGAGACAGCGTCGGCGGCGCGGGCGAGGCCGGCGAGGAGGAGGAAAAGAGGGAGCAGGCGGCGGATCATCGCGAGGCGGGCAGGGGGACGACTTCGATCGAGGTGACCATGCGGGCCCAGCGGGCGCCACGTTTATCGCCGGGCGCGACGAGGCGGAGCGGGGCGGCGGAGGCGGGCGGGGGCGCGCCGTCCTCGCGGTCGGCGAGGAGGAGGGTGCGGGAGCTGAAGGCCTCGTCGAATTCGGCGAGGGCGTAGAGGACGGTGTAGTTGTCCCTGGAGCGCACGAGCACGCCGAGGGTGAGGGCGGGGCCGCGGAGCTTTTCGCCGAGCGGCGCGCCGGCGCGGGTGAGGAGTTCGCGCACGGTGACGCCGGCGTAGCGGCGCTCTTTTTTCTCGTGCGGCTCGATCGCGGTGAGTTCGGTGCGCGGCAGCGCGGCGAACTCGGCGGCGGTGAAGGCGAGGGTCTTGTCCGCGGTGATGACCTGGAGGATCGGCTCGGCGGCGAAGGCGTGGAGGACCGGGAGGGCGAGCAGCAGGGTGAGGCCGGCGAGGCGGGCGAAGGGCGGCATGACGGGACCGGATGCTCGGCGAGCGTTATATTTTGTCAAATATAACGAAGGGGCGCGCCGCGGGATGAGGCGGATTCACGCGGGGGATGAAAACGATTCGTGGCGGGCGGTCGGGTGCGGGCTGGCGTCGGCGGGGCGGGCGGACAGGCTGGGCGGTCATGCAACCACCCGTGATCGAGCGGCTCTATGTCTCCCCGGGACACAACTTCTTCGGCCACCACGGCGGGCCGGCGGGGACGCATCCGGCGTGCGCGGTGGCGGAGCTGCGGTGCCGGGCGGGGCGCGGGATCGAGGGCGACCGGTTTTTCGATTACAAGCCGGACTACGCGGGGCAGATCACGTTTTTCGAGGCGGAGGTGTTCGCGGGGTTGTGCGCGGCATTGGGCCTCGCGGAGACGACGCCCGCGGGGCTGCGGCGCAACGTGGTGACGCGCGGCCTGGCGCTGGAGGCGCTGGCGGGCCGGGAGTTTTGCGTGCAAGGGGTGTGGTTCCGCGGGGCGGGCGAGTGCAAGCCCTGCTACTGGATGGATGCGGCGCTGGGCCCGGGGGCGGAGGCGTGGCTGCGCGGCCGCGGGGGACTGCGCGCGCGGATTTTGACGGACGGGGTGCTGCGGTGCGGGGCGTTTGGCGGGGCGGAGGAGCATGGTGAGCGGGCTGATCTGGGTGGCGGCCGGGGGCGGGCGCCGGCGTTGACGCGGTGATTTCACCTGTCCGTTGGACGGACGAGAGCGCCCGCGAGCGGGCGGCCTACGGGGCGATGGTGGCGGTCGGCGTTACCCGGCGAGCAGGGCGGAGAGCGCCTGCCAGTCGGCGCGCGTGGCGTCGCGACAGGCCTGCTCCATCCGTGAATAGCGGGTGAGGACCTCCTCGCCGAGGGGCGTGAGGGCGGCGCCGCCGCCGGTGCCGCCGCCGCGGACCACGGTGACGAGCGGGGAGCGGAAGAGGGCGTTCATGCCAGTGACGAGGAGCCAGGCGCGATTGTAGGACATGCCGAGCTCGGTGGCGGCGGTGCGAATGGAGCCGGTCGCCGCGATGTGGCGGAGCAGCTCGGCCTTGCCGGGGCCGAAGGCATCGGGGCCGGCGTGCGGGAAGCGGAGGCGGGGTTCGAGAAGCGGGGCGGAACGCGGCATGGAGGGAGCGTGGTTGGGCGGGGGTGGAGGGTCAGGTGGAAAGTGAGGGGTGGCGGACGGGGAGGGAGACGAGAGGACGTGGCGCGAAGGGAAGCGGAGGGAGGGGAAGCGGAGGGAGGTCGGAAGCGGCATGAGGTGGTTTGAACCACGGATGGACACGGATGAACACGGATCCGGAGGAGAGCCGATGGCGGAGGAGCGGGACTTCGGGTGGTCGGATTTGGTTGGATTTGGTGCGATTTAGTCGGATGGGGTCGGATCCGGTGGGGAGTGCGGGTGATGGGCGACGGGTGGGTGCGGGACGGTTGGGGCGACCGGGAAGCGATGGGGGCACCGGGGTGGGGAGAGGGGTTGGTTGGATTTGGTCGGATTTGGTGCGATTTGGCCGGATGGGGTCGGATCCGCTGGCGGGTGCGGGCGATGGGCGACGGGTGGGGCCGGGACGGCGGGGGCGACAGGGGAGCGATGGTGGCGCCGCGGTGGGGAGAGGATCAGGTTGGATTTGGTCGGATTTGGTGCGATTTGGCCGGATGGGGTCGGACGCCAGGGGCGTTGGGGCGGGCTCGGCGGGGACGGCGGAGGCCGCAGCGAACGGGGGCGGAGAATATCCGTTCCGTTTCCGCGGGGCTTTGGCGTGGTCGGGTTTGGCCGCCCCGCGAGCGGCGGGAAACTCCCGGGGCGGGGTTGGTGGCACCCGGTCCGCAACGGATGCTTTGCCTGCTGTAGTATAGTGTAGCGGGAGACCGCCGTCGCCACCCGCGAGCGGTGGCGCGCGGAGCTTTTCGTGAGTGACGGTGCGGGCGGCTTTCATTCCCTCATTCTACCACTTTCCCGGCGAGGTGGCGACCGCTCCATTCGCTCGGTTCCTTCCATTCCGGAAATTTGCACGGATGGGTGAAAATTCCCTCGCGGGCGCGTGGCGCGAGAGGGGCGGTTGGCTCGCGCCGACCTTTTCCGGCCGCTTTACCGTCGCATCGTGCCCATCGCTCCAGTCGCGGGCGAGGAACGCGGAGAGGTCGCGAGGTATCTGTGCAATCCGAAGCCGCTGTGAGCAGATCACGCAGCCCGCGGCCCGGCCTCTCTCAGGCGCGATTGAACCGTAACACTATTTCGCCGGTTTGGCGGCGGGCTTTACGTCCTCGAGGACCCAGGCGTTGCCCTGGCGGGACATGAGGCCGGTGATGGCGTCGCCGACTTTGGCGGCCTTGAGCGTGGCGGCGTCGACTTTGAACTGCATCGTCATCGCGTGCATCACGCCGGGGATCTCCTCGTGTTTCACGCGGAGGGCGGACTGGTCCGTCACGACCGCGGTGATTACGCCGCGGAGGGGATGGCGCTGGATGGCGTCGGTTTTCTCGGCGGGTTTGGCGTCGGCGGCGTGGAGGGCGGCGGGCGCGGCGGCGAGGGCGAGGAGGAGGGTCGCGAGGAGGCGGGAATTCATGAGACGAAAATTGAGAAGACGGAGGCGGCAGGCGACGACGAATTTTTGCGGAGGGGGCTCAGTTGACGGTGCGCGTGAGGACGAACGTGGACTCGATGTGGCCCTCCAACTCGGAGGGCTGGAACAAGGGTAGGCCTGAGCCGGCCCGGACTGAAGAGGTTCTCCGCCTGGGCCGCGTAGTGCGGTGAAGCGGGATCGTCGCTTTCGCCGTAGGGCGTGGCGCTCCAACTGCGCACGGCGCCGGGGCGGGACTGGACGAGCTGGGTCCAGCTCCGGCCGTTTTGACGAGGGGAAGAAGGGTTTCGCGCCGGGCGATTGAGCGCGGGATCAGGGGGTGGTGCGCCGCTATTTTTTCATGGCCTGCTCGGCCCACGTGAGGATGCGGCCAACGGCGGCGGCGTCCTGGGCGGCCTTCGCGGTTTCGACGGCGTCTTTTGCGACGTAGAGCTGCCGCAACAGCGGTAGGTAGATCACGCGCTGGGCGGCCTCCTTCGCGGCGTCGAAGCGGCGGGTGAGTGTGTCGATGTCGGTGGGGCCGGTGGCGTAGCGGGAGAAATCGGGCGGCGCCGATTGGGCGGCGCCGTCGTTGGCGCCGGAGTCGGCGATGAGCCGGTCGAGCGCGGCGTCGGCGGCCTTCAGGTCGCCGGTCCGAATGAGCTGCTCGATGGCGGCGCCGCGTTCGCGGAGGGCGGCCGTGAGGTAGGGTTCGAGGGCGGCGCGAAGCCGGTTGGCCTTGGCGAGCAACGCAGTCTCGCGGTCCTGCTGTGCGGCGGCCGGCGGGCCACCGAGGGTCTGGATTTTTTTCTGTTGTTCGGGGGTCAGGGTGTCACGCAGGGCGATGAGCGTGCGGAGTTGGAGCTGTTTGATGGCGGCTTCCGATTCCAACACCTGGGCGAGCTGGAGACCGGCGGCTTCGGCGGTGGTGTCGGCCCGGACGAGGAGGTCGTGCAGCCGCTGTTGCCGCGCGCGCAGGGCGTCTTCGACCGGTCCGCCGGTGGTCCGGGCGGCAGTGACGATGGCAAGCATGCGCGCCTCCTGTTCGGAGGTGAGCTGCAACCCGGGTTTGATCTGCTGGATGACTTCCGGCTTGAGGAGGCCGGCCTGCAACCAGGCTTCCGGGCCGGCTTGGACGCGAAGGGTGGCGATGAGCAGGACGATGGCGGGGAGGAGGGATTTCATGGGAGCTGGACCAGGAGATGAGCGGGGAGGAGAAAGCGGGTGGGGAGCGGTTCGGCGGTGGGGGGCGCGAGCTCACCGAACAACGCTCCCGGATGGCGCTCCACGAGGGGCGGCAATGCGCGGGTGAGGCGTGGGGCGGGGGCGGGTGTGCGCGACGACGTCCAGACAGCCGCGAGCAGGATGGCGGCGGCCGCGGAGGCGAATGCAGGCCACCACCACCTCGGGCGGGTGGGCTGCGGCGCGGCGGCGGCCGCGAGCGCCAGCGCGGGGCTCCTGCCGACAAAGCGGAGCATGGAATCCAGGCGCATCTGCCGGACGTAGGCGGCGCGCCGTGCGGGATCGGCGCGCAGGAACGCGGCGAGTTGCGCGTGCTGCGCGGGAGTGGAGGAGCCGGCGAGGCAGGCCGCGAGCAACGTTTCGAACGCGTCGTGAGGCGGGCTCATCGGGGGCCCTCCGGAGCGAGCCGGCGAGCCATGCAGTCGGCGAGGGCGTGGCGCACGCGATAGAGCGCGGCCGAGACCGCGTTGACGGGCTTGCCGGTCTGCGCGGCAATGAGGTTGACGGCCTCGCCGCGCTCATATTTCGCGCGCACGAGCTCGCGCTGAGCGCCGGGCAGCTTTTGGAGACAGTGTTCGAGGGCGCGAAGCTCGCCCGACTCGGTGCCGGACTGGCGTTCGTATTCATCCGCGAGCTGCGCGACCAATTCCTCGTCGAAGACGAGACGGTCGCGCGACTGGCGGCGCCGGTAGGCGAGGACTTGAAAGCGGGCGATCCCATAGGCCCAGGCGAGAAACGGACGCGCGTGGTCGTAGTCCGCCGCTTTTTGCCAGAGCACACGATTGGTCTCCTGCAAAACGTCGGCGGCCTCGGGCGCGCCTGCCATGAGCGTGCGGATGCACCCATACAAGGCGCTCTGGGCGGCGGTCAGGTGGGCCACGAAGCGATCGAGGTGCTCGGGATGGGTGGACATCGGTCCCTGCAATTAGCGCAAGCGGCCGGAATCTGACGCGGAAAATGTCGCAATGTCGAACCGGCGGGGGCCGCCGGGATCATCAGGGGTGCCTGGCGAGGGCGGGGGCGATGCAGAACTCGAGGGGAATGGGCGACAAGCCGGGAGTTGCGGAGTTGCCGGTCGGGGAAGGGAGCACTGAGAGGGACGTGGGGCGGAGGAGGGCGGCGGGGTCGAGTTCGAGGAGGCGGACCTGGGTGGTGTCGCCGGGGCGCGTGAATGCGAGGACGACGTGGCCGTCGGGGCGGAGGGCGGCGCGGGGGAAACCGCTGGAGCGGGCCTGCGAGCTGTCGGCGACGAGGTGCGCGGCAGAGAGGCTGCCATCGGGCCAGAGGCGGCGGGCGTAGATGCCGGCGGCGTTTTCGGCGGTGCCGGTTTCCATCCAGAGGATGAGCGCGGTCTGGTCGGCGAGCATCACGGTTTCAATGCGGCCCATGGGTCGGCCGAGGTCGATGACGACGGGGGCGGTGAAGGTGTGGCCGGCGTCGGGGGACGTGCGGGCTTGGACACGCGGGGTGCCATTGGCGGCGGTGAACCACGCGACGGCGAGGGCGGGGCCGCGGGCGTCGGCGGCGGGGCCGTTGACGGGGCAGGCGGGGATTTTCCAGAGGTCGTCGCGCAGGGCGGCGGGGGCGCTCCACGTGCCGGAGGAGAGGTCGAAGAGGGCGGAGCGGTTGTCGCGGATCTCGTCGGCGGTGTGGCCGCGGTAGGCGGCGAAGACGCGGTCGCCGGGGAGGACGGCGAGGGTGTTCTGGCAGCAGGTACAGACGTCGGGATCGACGGTCCACTCGCGGAGCGTGGCGCCGTCGGGCGCGAGGAGGCGGGCGAGGAGTTTCATCGACGGGGCGTAGGGGGCGTGGGGATCGCGGGCGGGGCGCGGGGCGGCGGGGTCGCGTTTGACGGCGGGGTCGCGCTTGGGGCGCGGCGCGGCGTGGGGGTCGTGGGCGCGGGCGCTTTCGAGCCAGACGGCGAGGGTGCGGCCCTGGCTGAGCGGGGCGAGGGCGACGAATTCGTGACCGAGACGGGCGGGGGTGCGCCAGGTGCGACCGCCGTCGTCGGAGCGAGAGAACCAGCCGTCGTAGCCGCCGGCATCGGGGGCGGATTTCTGAAACCACTGGGCGGTGAGGGCGCCGTCGGTGCCGACGCAGAGGGAGGCGAAGTCGGCCCAGTTTTCCATCAGGAGGGGCGTGGCGACGATCGGGCGCGGGGCGGAGAAGGCGGTGGCGCCGGGGGCGAGGGTGGCGTGCCAGAGCGCCCGCTCCGCGGGCGCCGGAGACCGGGGTTCGGAGATCGGAGATTGGGGGGCGGAGGACGGAGA
>JAPLTR010000577.1 GCA_026398065.1 Verrucomicrobiota bacterium
CGCCGTGTCTGCTCACCCTCAACCTCACCGAATGGCGGATCAATCGGACCGGAAACATCGACTGTTCGTTTACGGCGAGCGTGAGGACACCCCGCGGGAATCGCGAATTGGGCCGCTACACCCACACGACGATGCAGTGGCTGGAAGGCCGGGGTCGCTTCGGCCTCAGCCGGGGTTTCGTCGAGGCGGCCGATGGCGCGCTGCGCGATCTCTATACCGACCTCGCGAAGACGGACCTCCTGGCCAGCTCCGGCGCGCGGTCCAACGCATGATGGCGGAGCGAGGGTCGTGAAAGGCCGGGGCGCGGCGGTGGGTCCGTCGCGCCCACGGCTTTCGCGGACGATCTTCATTTCTCCCGCGAGGGGCCGGCCGGCGGCCGGCCCGGCGGTCCACTCGCTTCACGCAAATTCAATTTCACCCACCAATGTTCAACTTCCATTCACCATGATCGACACACTGAAAAAGACCCTGTTGGCGGGGGTCGGAGCCGCCGTCATCTCCAAGGAAAAAGTCGAGTCCGCCCTGGCCGAACTGGTGCAGCAGGGCAGGGTCACCTCCGCCGAGGCGCGCCAGATGGCGGAGAAAATCGCGGAGCAGGGCCGGCGGGAGTTCGAGTCCCTGAGCCACGAACTCTCCGAGAAACTGGCGGAGAAGATCTCCGGCGGCGAACGGCGAACCCAGGCCAGGATCGACGCGCTGGAAGCGCGGGTGGCGGCGCTGGAGCGTGGGGCTCCGCCACCGGCTGAGTCCGCGCGCCCCGGAACGTGAGACCGTTCAACGTACTCCATCACGCGGTCCGGGCGAAGGAGATCCTCGCGGTTCTGGCGCGGCACGGGTTTGCGGATTTCCTCAGCCAGATCGATCTGCCGGCCGGCTTCTGGCAGCGACTGCTTCCGCGTCCGCCGGACCGGCGCAGCTCGGCGGAACGGATCCGGCTCGCCGCCGAGCAGCTCGGCCCGACCTTTGTGAAGCTCGGCCAGCTCCTGTCGATGCGGCCTGACGTGCTGCCGCACGACGTCATCCTGGAATTGCGCAAGCTGCAGGACCGGGTGCAACCGCTGCCCTTCGCGGCCATGCGGCCCGGGTTGACGCACGCCCTCGGCCGGGAGGTGGCGGAGGTTTTCAGCGACTTCAACGAGGAGCCCGCGGCCTCGGCCTCCCTCGCGCAGGTGTATTTTGCGCGGCTGCGCGACGGCACGCCGGTGGCGGTGAAGGTGCAGAAGCCGGACCTCCTGCCAAAGCTGGAGACCGATTTCGACCTCGCGCTCTGGCTGGCCGAGCTGCTGCACGAGCGGATCGCCGCGCTGCGACCGATCGATCTGCCGGCCGTGATCGCCGAGGCGCGTGCCGCCATCCTGCTCGAGCTGGATTTCCGCCGCGAGGCGCGCAACCAGGAGTATTTCAACAGTCTCAATGCGCACCCGGGGCAGGTCTTTGCGCCCCGGCTCTATCCGGAGTTCAGCAGCGAGCAGGTCCTGGTGATGGAGCGGATCGACGGCACGTCGGTCAGCGCGGCGGAAGCCCTGTCGGAGGAGCAGCGCCGAAAGCTGGCCGCGACGGGGGCGGAGTCGCTTTTGCGGCAGGTGTTCATCTCCGGCTTCTTCCACGCCGACCCACATGCGGGCAACCTCTTCGTCGCGAGCGACGGCCGGCTGTGTTTCCTCGACTGGGGTCTGGCGGGGCATCTCACGCGACGGCTGCGCAATGCCCTCGCCGACTTCTGGATCGCCGCGGTCGAGCAGGATACCGAGCGGATTGTCCAGATTGCGGCGGACCTGGCGCCGGTGGATGCGCGCCCCGACCTGCGCCTCATGGAAAAGGAGGTCACGCTCGCCTTGCGGGAGGAATTGAACTTCACCGTCGGCCGGCAGGCCCTGGGTCGGGCGATGCTACGTTTGCTGTACATCTTCGGCAGGCAGGGCATCGCGTTGTCGCGGGACTACGCGCTGATGGCCAAGGCGGTCATTTCGATCGAGGAGGTCGGGCGGACGCTCGACCCGCAGTTCGATCTCCGGCGCCAGGCCGAACCGGTTCTCCGGGAGCTTCACGGAGAACGCCTGCACCCGCGCAGGTTTGTCCGGCGCACGACCGACATGCTGCGCCACACGCTGATCGGCCTTCAGGATCTGCCGTTCGAACTGCGCCGGCTGGTGCGCCGGCTGGAACACGACAATCTCGCGATCAACCTGCACCATCGGGGGCTGGAGCAGCACGACGACGCGATCAAGGTCGCCGCCAACCGGATTGCCCTGGGCGTGATTATCGGGGCGCTGATTGTCGGTTCCTCGTTGATTGTGATCACCGGAATCCAGCCGCATCTGCTCGGTTATCCGGCGCTCGGCATTGTGGGTTATCTGCTTTCGGCGGTGCTCGGACTCTACGTGATCTGGGACATCATCGGGCACGGTCGCCATCGTTAGGCGCGCAGGACCGGGACAGGTTAATGACGCGCGGAGCGGAGGCTTTCCGAGCGGACGGTACCAGCCCGCTTGCCGTGATCGGACGGATGAGCCAGCGTTCACCGGCCCAGGCAATATTACCGCGAATTTTCCCCGAAGAACCGATCGCAACCGCATCCTCCTCCCATGAATTCAGCGCAGGCACAATCCCCGCACGACGATGCATCGCTTCACGAGAAGCTCGCGCAACGAATCGAAAGTCAGAATCAGACGAGCGGAGCGTTGCGCGCGCTGTGGCATGACGGGCGCGGCGACTGGGACGGGGCGCATGACTGCGCGCAGGAGGACAAGAGCCGCGACGGCTCGTGGGTGCACGCCTACCTGCACCGCAAGGAGGGCGACGAAGGCAACGCGGGCTACTGGTATGCGCGCGCGGGGCGGCCGATGCCGGCGAAGGGTGTGACGCTCGAGGCCGAGTGGGCGGCGATCGCGCGGGAGCTGCTGGCGCGGTAGCCGCGCGATCAGTCGGTGCGCATGAAGGCCTTTTGGACCTCGGTCTTCGCCTTGGCGTGATCGGACGGACTGGTGAGGACGGTGAGGAGGCTCTCCATCTCGGCCTTGCGTTCGAGACGGTAGTCCTCCTCAAGCATGAGCAGGGCCCAGCCGTCGTTGCTGAGAAAGGAAAAGGGCAGCGAGCCGAAGTGGAGGCCGGGGTAGCGTTTGTACCCGAGCTGGAGACGTCCGGAAGGGGTGAGGAGGTGACGCTCCTTGAAGGCCTCGGGCTTCTCCTCGCGCACGACGTAGTCAGGCAGGCGGATGATGGTGTTGCGCGGACGGTCGAGTTCGCGGAGATCGGGCAGCTCGGGCGCGGTTTTCCTGGCGATGAGCACGGGCGAGGCGGGGGACGACGCGGATTCGGCGGGTGATTTCGGCGGCGTGAACTTCGGCATTTTCTCCGCGAGTCGGGCGGCGATGGCCGGCGAAATCGCGCGGGGACGCTCGGGGGCGGCGACCGTTGGGTTCGGCGCGGCCTCGGGGATGGCGGGAGGCGGGGCGTCGGTGGCTGTTTGTGCCGGCGCGGTTCCGGTGAACAAAGCGGCGGCCACGATGGAGGCCAGCGCGTGGGGAAGCGGTCTCATGGCACCGCTGAAGTAAGCGGAAAACGGCGGCGGTTCCGAGAAAGATCTTGGGGCGGCGCCGGACCGCTCCCGGCCGCGGTCTACTTCGGCGCCATGCCGTTGTAGCCGAACTCGCTGGCGCGCATGTAGGTCTTCTGGACGGCGTCCTTGGCGGTGGCGCCGGCGGCGCGGTCGGACTTCATGATCATGTTCGCGTTGTCGGCGAGGTCGGCCATGTTTTTGAGGCGTTCGTCCTCGGCGTACATCGTGAGGGCGCGCTGCTCGGTGGCTGAGCCGTTGCCGCTGCCGGGGCTCCAGGCGGCGAAGAGCGGGATCGTGAAACGGTTCAACGCGCGGTCGGCGTCGGAAATATAGCGGCGCATCGCGACGTCGCGGAGGCCCTTCTTGGTGTTGATGTCGCGCTCGGTGAGGACGGCAGGGCGTTGCTCCTGCACGACATACTTGGGCAGGCGAACGATGCCGTTCTTGGGCTTGTCGGCCTCGCGGAGGTCGGCGGCGGCAGCGGCTTCCTCGTCGGGGGGGCGGCGTGTACTTCGGCATCGACTGCGCAAGCAGGGCGGCGACGTCGCTGGAGATCGCGCGGGGACGCTTGGGAGCCGGAGGATTGGCCGGCGTGGGGGCAGTCGCGGCGGTGGCGGCAGGGGTGTTGGTTACAGGCGTCTGTTCAACGGATTGCGCGACGAGGACGGGCCCGAGGCCCAGGGCGGCGGTGAGAGTGAGTGCGAACGCGGCGGACGGGAGATGGAGACGACGTACCATGGAGGGACAGAAACGTAGGGGAAGGAGCGGTTCCGCGCAAGTTTGGGGTGGGACAACTAGGAGGGAACAAACGCCCGGGCTCAATCGCGTTTTGCGGGGAGGCGGGCGGCGGCGAGGCGGTCGCGTTCGGTGAGGAGCTGGGCGGCGATGCTGAGGGCGATCTCGTGGGGGTGATTGGTGCCGAAATCGAGGCCGACGGGGCAGTGGAATTTTTCCGCGAGGGCGGGCGCGAGGCCGTCGGTGACGAGTTCGCGGCGGAGCACGGCGGCCTTGGCGTCGCTGCCGATGACGCCGATGAAGGGGAAATCCCGCGTGGAGAGCGCGCGATGGAGCACGGGGCGGTCGGTGCGGTGGCCCTGCGTCATGCAAAGCACGAAGGCGTCGGGCGGAAGCGTGTCGACGGCGGACGCGAGGTCGGCGAGGTGCGCGGTGCGGAGGTGGCGGGCGCGCGGGAACTTTTCGAGCCAGTCGGTGCGGGTATCGAAGACCGTGAGGGTGCAGGGCAGCGGGAGCAGCACGGGTACGAGTGCCTGCGCGACATGGCCGGCGCCGAAGATCACGATGGGCCAGGCGGCGCCGCCGGCGGGGTGGGGCTCGAAGTAGAGTTTCACGGCACCGCCGCAGGTCATGCCGACATCGCCCTTGAGGGTCCAGGAGACGAAGCGCGGTCGGGCGCGGTCGGGGCCGGTGGCGGCGAGCAGTTCGAGGGCGAGGGCGAGGGCCTGCGCCTCGACGCGACCGCCGCCGACGGTGCCGGTGCGCAGGCCGGCGGGGGTGACGAGCATCTTTGCCCCGGTGTCCTGCGGCACGCTGCCGAGCGCCTCGACGAGGGTCACGACCACGAACGCCTCGCCCGCCCGCTCCAGGGCGGCGAGCTGTTCGTAGAAAGTGGGCGCGGAATCGGGCTCGGACATGACGGAGAGGAATGAATCAGGGGTGAAGGGAATTGCCCACGGAGAAAATGCAGGAGGGACGGAGTCGAGGAGGGGCCCACGGAAAACACGGAAGACACGGAAAATCCAGGCAGGCACAGAGAGAGAAACCACGAAACATACGGAATACACGAAAGGGCTGGAGGCAGAAGCGGATGGACCAAGGCGGATTGGGAGTAGTGCGTGGGGCCAGCGGCGGGGATTACACGTCCTTAACAAATCTCCGGGTCGGCGGAGGCAGGGCCTTAACAATCGCGTGCGAGACTCGCGCCAGATCAGGCAGCGAACAACAACCGGCCGTCCTTCGGCCAAAAAAACTACCCATGAAAAATTCCACCCTCGTCCGTCGTCAGCTTTGGTTGGTCGGCTCAGTGGTCCTCGCCTCCGCAGCGCTCGCGCAGCCGCCGCGCGGCGGCGCGCCCGGCCCTGCGCAACCCCCGCCACCGGCAACTCAGCCCCCCGCGCCCCCGCCGCCGGCCAACAATCCGCCGCAGGGCCGGGTGCCGCTCACGGGGCTCGGCAGCGCGCTGCCGGGGCTGACCGATGCGCAGCTCGCGACCTTTCTCGACGGGCGCGCGGATTTTCGGACGGCGGAGACGGTCGAGGAAGGGCTGGGGCCGATCTTCAACGATGTGTCCTGTGTGGCGTGTCACAGCGCGGGCGGCACGGGCGGGGCGAGCCGGCGGACGGTCACACGGTTTGGGCGCACGGTGGACGGCGTGTTCGATCCGTTGGAATCGCAGGGCGGCTCGCTGCTGCAACAGCGCGCCATCGATCCCGCGGCGAGGGAGGTCGTGCCGCGCGAGGCGAACACGGTCGCGCGCCGCGTGACGACGCCGCTCTTCGGCGCGGGGCTGATCGACGCGATCCCCGACAGCGCGATCGTCGCCGGCACGCTCCGGCCGAAGCCCGCGGGCATCGCGGGCAAGGTGTCGGTGGTGCGCGATGTCGTGAGTGGCCAGAACCGCATCGGCCGCTTCGGGTGGAAGGCACAGCAGGCAACGCTGCTGGCGTTTTCGGGTGGCCGACCTGGTGGACGGCAAGGCGGACATCGACCGCGTGGCGGATTTCATGCGACTGCTCGCGCCCCCGGCGCGCGGTGCGAGCACGGCGGCATCGCTGGCGGGCGAGCGGATCTTCAACACGCTCGACTGTGCGGTCTGCCATACGCCCTCGATGCGGACCGAACGGCACGCGATCGCGGCCCTGAGCGAGAAGCCGGTCGGGCTCTATTCCGACCTGCTGCTGCACGACATGGGCGCGCTAGGCGACGGCATCGTGCAGGGCACGGCGGGTGCGCGCGACATGCGCACGGCGCCGCTGTGGGGATTGCCGGCGCGACCGACGTGGCTGCATGACGGACGGGCGAACACCGTCGACCAGGCGATCCGCGGTCATGCGGGGGAAGCGCAGAACTCGCGGGACCGTTACGTGGCGCTCACCGACGAGGAGCGTACGCAACTGCTGGCGTTTTTGGATACGCTGTGACCCTGAGGGAGGAGGCAGTGGACTCGGGCCGCACCGTAACCGGTGCGGCTACCCTTAGGTCCGGAGCGGTGGTTTGCGAAGCCGGGAGGTCGCCATCGCGCTTGCGCGGTTCGGACGTCGGACGAGCAGGCGGGCGTAAGCGGTGAGTGAACGGACGAGCGCCCGCGAGCGGGCGGCCTACCTGGTAGGCGCATCTCATGAACGATTTCTCTGCCTGACTGAGAGCGACAATTTTGGGTCAACGGGTGCTACCGCGAGCCGCCGGGTGGGAGCTGGAGGTCGGAGCCGATCGACGGCCTGAGCGGTGTGAGCCGGAAACTGCGCACCTCGTAAGGAGTGCCCTCAAGTTGAATGCCGATGCGACCGGCGGCGGGGGATAGGCCGGTGACCTTGTTTTGCAGCACGCCATTGACGCGGACCTCCATCGTCGAGCCGGAGCAGACGATGTCGCAGGCGTTCCACTCGCCGAGGGGTTTCTCACTGTCGGCGGCGACGCGGTCGAGCTGGGGCGTCTTCGCGCCGGCGGCGGTGGTGAGTTTCTCGGCGAACTTTGCCTCGGCCATCGGCAGAAGATCGCCGGCGCGCGTGGGCTTGAGCTGCATCTGGAAGCAGACGGGCCAGGCGGTGTGGTTGGTCGGGCCGGAGGCGATGTGGAGGAGGATGCCGCTGTTGCTGTTCTTCGCGGCGTTGGCGGGCCAGCGCCACTCGACATGCAGCGCGTAGTTCTCATACGTGGCCTTCGTGGCGAGGTAGCTCACCGGCTTGCCGGTGATGGCGAGGACGCCGGCCGAGGTGTACTGCCAGCGGGGAGACGTCTCGGCGGGAGCGGTGGGGAGACTGACGACCTCCCAGCCGGCGAGGTCCTGGCCGTTGAAGAGTTCGACAGCCTTGGCGGGCGATTGAGCGTGAGACGCGGCGACGTGCAGCAGGCAGGCCGCGAGGGTGAGCGGAAGAAGAAGGCGCTTCATGGTCCCATGCTAGGACCTAGTCGGCGCGCCGGGCGACGGAATAATTGCAGATCGCGAGCATGCGCCACGGAGTAAAATGCCTTACGCGGCAAAGCCGGAGTACTCCTCCCACTGCGTTCCGTTCCATCGAATGAAGGCACGGGACAAGGGTTTGTCCGCCCGCTCGATCGAGCGCGAAGTCAGCCGCCGTAGTTCCGCCAGGTTTGCGGGATCGGCGTCGCCCGTTACCAGCAAGATGTCGCGCGCGGGCACCGCCGCCACAATCTGCCCGGTGACCATCTCCCCGACCGACAGCCAGAACTCCGGGAGGAGAATCAACGTCGCTTCATAGTTTCCGCCCGCCGTGAGCATCAGGGTACGTGACTCGGGACGTTGGTGAGCGCGAACCTCGAGGTTCATGGCCCGAAGATTGGCCAGCGCGCGCTCGTGCAACTCGTCTGGCGAAACATCGAGCCGTCCCAAATCGCGGTTTGCGACGAGTTCGTAGTGGGTGCCGACATCGAAGGCATAGAACACCAACAAGTCTGCGACCAGAAGACGCTCAACCGGGGAATCGTCCGCGTTGAAGACGATGTCGGCTGGAACGCCCTTCGGCAGGCTGACATAGATCCGAGGGACAACCGTATCCAGATTCTTGGAAGCCTCGTTGACCAAGTTCATGGCTGGAAACAGGGTCTACGACTGCCCGCTCAGTCCACGAAGGCGAACTCGTTGGAGAGGAGGAGGACTTGGGCAAGCGCTTCCCACGGAGTGAGGGGAACGAAGGGCTTTTCGATGTAGTTAAAATCCTTCTTCGCGTCCCAGTTTTGCACGGTCGCGTCGGCGGTGGTGAGGGTGATTTTTGGCGACCAAGTGTAGGAGTCGGTGTTGGCGTTGGCACCGCAGTCGACGAGGAAGTCGATGGTTTCGCCGGCGGTGACCTGCAGGTCGGTGAAGGCGGTGGCGGCCTTGTTCTGATGGACGGTCCACTCGCCGAGCGAGCCCGACCGGCTGGAGACGACCCGGGCGTGGACGCCGTCGCCGGCCGCGGCGGGATGGGCGAGGGTGGCCTTGATCTGCACGACGCCGTCGGCGGGCGAGATCCAACGGCGAATGGAGGCATGTTGCGGCGTGTCGCCGGGGTGGCCGCCCTCGGGCGAGAGGAGGAGGTGGCCGAAGCCGGGGGCCGGGAGCGTATCCGCCGGGCTGATGCGGCCATCCTTGCGGTGCGTCATCGGCTGGAAGTCGCGCACACGCTTCGTGGCGGCATCGAAGGAACCGTAACCGTAGTGCCAGCCGGCGGGGACGACCGGTCGAGCGGGTTCGGCGGCGGGGGCCGAGGCCTGTCGGATGAAGTTTTTCGCGAGCTTGAGTTCGTCGGGGTCAGGGGCGCGCTGGTAGAGGGTGGTGTAGAGGGCGCGGATTTTGTCGGTGTCGCCGGGTGCGCCCTTGATCTCTGGGCGCTGGACGAGCTGGCGGGCCTGCTGCTGGGCGAAGGGGCTGTTCATCAGGAAGAGCGCCTGTTGCGGGACGGTGGTGGCGAAGCGTTGCGAGCTGCTGGTGTCGGGGTTCGGGAAATCGAAGGTGCGGAACATGCCGGGGAGGTTCTGGCGGTCGACGAAACCGTAGACCGTGCGGCGGCGGGTGAAGGGCTCCTTCGTGAGGTCGTCGGGCAGACCGCCGGCGGTGAGATCGAGCTGGCCGGAGGCGGCGAGCAGGGTGTCGCGCAGGGCCTCGAATTCGAGGCGGTGGCGGTTGAAGCGGTGGAGGAGCTGGTTGTCGGGATCGGCGGCGTCGGCACCGGGTGCGGCGTCGCTGGCCTGCCGGTAGGTGCGGGAAAGGACGATGGTGCGCTGGAGATTTTTGACGGACCAGCCACCCTCGACGAAGGTGGC
>JAPLTR010000507.1 GCA_026398065.1 Verrucomicrobiota bacterium
ACCGCCGGCAACGCCGCCACCGCCGTCGGCGCGAGCGCCGCAACGAGCGTCACGGGCAACGGCCAGCCCGCCATGAGCCCCGACGGCCGCTACGTCGCCTTCTTGAGCGACGCCACCACGCTCGTGTCCGGCCAGACCGACACCAATGCCTCCAACGACCTTTTCCTGTGGGATCGCACCACCGGGAATATCGTCCTCGTCAGCCACGTCGGGTCTTCGGCTACGACGACTTCCGCGACCGGGCTCGGGTCCACCTCCGGTCGGCCCGCGTTCAGCGCCGACGGTGCGTGGCTCGTCTGGACCAGCCGCGCCCAGGACATCGTGACCGGTCAGGTCGACGCATCCGCCTCCAATGACGATGCTTTCCTCTACGAGGTCGCCACCGGCACCAATGTTCTCGTGAGCCGCCAGGCGGGCTCGGCGGTCGCCTCCTCCGGCTCGACCAACGCCGTCGGTGGTCTGCCCAGCATCAGCAGCGACGGCCGCTACGTCACCTTCACCGCCATCGGCACCGCCAACGCCACCTACGGCACTGGCACGACCATCGCCGCCAATGCCGGGGTGCTCTACAAGTTCGACCGCGTATCTGCCGCCGCCGACCCTGCCAATTACAAGCTCACCGTGCTCTCCTATGTCGGCGGCAGCACGACCGCGAGCACCACCGTGCCGAACAACAACCCCGCGCCCGTCCTCAGCACCGACGGCACCGTCGCGATCTTCGGCAACGCCGCCGCCACGACCCAATCCGGTCTCACGGATGGCAATACCACGGGGATCGACGGCAGCCTCGTGCTGCCCAACGGCGTCACCGCCCGCGTCGCGACCCTCTCGGCCACCACCGCCACCACCACCGCCAACGGCACCTCGAACCGCTTTGCGATCAACAGCGATGGCAGCGTGATCGTCGCGCTCTCCACCGCGACCGACCTGACCGCCGGCTTCGTCGACAACAATTCGACCGGCGCGGACCTCTTCCTCTACCGCCACGCCCGCGGCACCGTTGACACCGCCTTCAGCTACACCCCCCCGGCCAACGGCACGATCACCGCGGCCAGCGTCGCCGGCACGCTGCCCGCCGGACTCTCGATCAATCCGTCCACGGGTGTCATCAGCGGCACGCCCACCAATGCCGGCACGGCTGGCGTGATCGTCACTGTCACCACCGGCGGTGGCACCGTTTCCACGCCGCTCGCCCTCACCATCGGCAAGGCCACGCTCGCCGTCACGTTGGGCAATCTCGCCGCCACGTACGATGCGACCGCCAAAAGCGCGACCGCCAGCACCAGCAGCCCCTCGCTGTCGGGCGGCTCCTTTGCGATCACCTACGCCGGCAGCGCCACCGCCCCCACCGTGGCCGGCAGCTACGCCGTCGTCGCCACGATCAATCACGCCGACTATCAGGGCGTCGCCTACGGCACCCTCGTCATCGCGCCGGCCCCCGTGACCGTCGCCGGCCTCACCGCTGACAACAAGACCTACGACCGTACCACCACCGCGACCCTCTCTGGTACCGCGTCCCTCTCCGGCGTCGTCGTCGCGGACACGGCCAATGTCACTCTGGCCGGCTCACCCGTTGCGACCTTTGCCGACAAACTCGTCGCCACCGGCAAGGCCGTCACCGTCACCGGCTACTCCCTCTCCGGCAGTGCGGCCGCCAACTACAGCCTTACGCAGCCCGGCTTCACCGCCAACATCACCTCGGCCTCACTCACCGTCACCGGCGTCACCGCCAGCAACAAGACCTACGACCGCACCACCGCGGCCACCCTGGGCGTCGGCTCCGCCGCCCTCTCCGGGGTCGTCTCCGGTGACACCGTCACCCTCGCCACCGGCGCCGCCTCGGGCGCCTTTGCCAACAAGACCGTCGCCACCGGCAAGACGGTCACGACCGCCGGCTTCACCATTTCCGGCGCCGATTCGGCCAACTACACCCTCACCCAGCCGACCGCGACCGCCGACATCACGGCGGCCGGCCTCACGGTCACCGGCGTGACCGCCAGCGACAAGACCTACGACGGTAATACCACCGCCACGCTTAACACCGGCAGCGCCGCCCTCTCTGGTATCATCTCGGGTGATACGGTCACGCTGACCAACGGCACCGGCACTTTC
>JAPLTR010000090.1 GCA_026398065.1 Verrucomicrobiota bacterium
CGCACGCGGGCATCGTCGAACAGTCCCGCCCCAGGCGCCGCCTCCGCGGCACCCGGCTGCGGCGAACTCAGCAGCAGCACCGGCAGCAAGATCCCCGCGGTCCCGAGCGCGATCGCGAGCGAGCCCGGATGCGACGCGCCCGCGGCCGCCCGGTAGAAGGCCCCGAGCAGAAACAGCCCGGCCCCGCCTGTCAGCGACGCTGCCACCCCCAGCCAAAGCACCGCGGCACGCCAGCCCATCGCGCGCGGACTCCCCGCCGCCGCACACGCCGTCGCCGCCGCGACGATCTTCGGCCAGCGGTCGTGAATCACAAACACCACGAACACCGGCACAATCCACCCGAAGCTGTAGTCCGCCTTCGTCCGCCACCAGTGGGACTGGTCCCACGCGACGAAGCCCCAGAAGCCCGCGCACAACAGCAGCGCCGAAAGGAACGGCGCCGACACCTCGTCCGAAAGTTTTTTCCAGAGTGCAGTCAAGGGCGGCTAGCGAACAACCACCCCCGGCAAACGCGAGCCCGTTTGCCATCTGCGCCCAGCCCGCGCGCTACCGCCGCGCCGCGAGCCTCGTCCCCACCCACTCGCGCATCCGCCGCTCCAGCGTGACCCCGCGCTCGCCGAACAGCCGCTCGATCTCCGGCCACGGCACCGCCCCGTCGCGGATCAGGATCGGCGTCTGGTTGGAGAGCGGCGTCTCGTCCCCCGGGTCCACCGCGTGATGGGCAAAGCCCACGTCCGGCCGCCACGTGAGCGCGTGCTCCCCCGTGCCCAGGTCGTAGCAAATCTGAAAGCCTTCGGACGCACCCGCCGCATTTTCCCAGACGACGAGTTCAAACCCGTCCGACTCGAACCAGCGCCGCCGGCCCGGCCCGCGTTCCTGTCTCAGGTTGCGAATTTCCTTCAGCACGCAGCCGAGCCTGTCCGCGCGCGTGCCTCTGTCAAAAGCGGAGACTACGGCGCCCCCGCCTCCCGCCGCGTGATGAACCACTCCACCGTGCCCGTCAGCGAGTGCGCCCCCGCCTCGTCAAACACGTCCACCCGGAGGGCAAACAACGTCGCCCGCCGGGTGGCCAGGGCCGTCTCCAGCTCGGCGCGCTCCGTCTCGCTCACGGTCGCCTTGCCCAGGATCTTGCCCCGCGCCGGCTGCTTGAACTTCGTCTCCATCCGCCGCACCACCGCGACAAAGTCCGCGGCGTGCCCGCCGAAATGCCGCAACATCCATTCCCCGCTCGCCGCCTCGGCCAGCGCCAGCTGCGCCGCCGCGTGCACGATCCCGAGGTGGTTGTGGTACTGCGCCCCCGCCGGCAGGCTCACCGCAAACTCCCCTCCCGCCGGCTCGCGCTCCAGGCCGACGAGCCGGTTGAAGGGTATATCCACAATGTCCATACACGCCGCGTCAGACGCGGGCAAAGACCACCGACGCGTTCGTCCCGCCGAAGCCGAAGCTGTTGGCGAGCGCCGCGCGCACCGGCTTCTTCACCGCCACGTTCGGCGTGAAGTTCAGCCCGAGCGCCGCGCAGGCCGGGTCGACGTTCTCGAGGTTGATCGTCGGCGGCACGATCCCGTCGCGGATTGCGAGGACCGCGGCCAGCGCGCCCATCGCGCCCGCGCCGCCGAGCAGGTGCCCCGTCATCGACTTCACGCCGCTCACGTTCAGGTTCGCCTTGTTGTCGGCGAACACGTTCGCGATCGCCGTCGCCTCCTCGCCGTCGCCGCCCGGCGTCGAGGTCGCGTGCGCCGACACGTAGTCGACGTCCGTCGGGGCGAGCCCGCCGCGCGACAGCGCCGCCCGCATCGAGCGCGCCGAACCCTCCGCGCCCGGCGCCAGCGACGAGAGGTGGTGCGCGTCCGCCGTCGCGCCGTAGCCCCGCAGCTCCGCATAGATCCGCGCGCCGCGCTTCTGCGCGTGCTCCAGCTCTTCGAAGATGAACACCACCGCGCCCTCGCCGAGCACGAAGCCGTCGCGGTCCTTGTCGTAGGGACGCGACGCTTTTTCCGGCGAGTCGTTGCGCGTCGAGAGCGCCCGCATCTGGGCAAACGCCCCGATCGCCAGCGGCGTGA
>JAPLTR010000392.1 GCA_026398065.1 Verrucomicrobiota bacterium
CGGAGCCATGGTCCTCATCGCAAGAAACGCGGCATGCCGGGTCCATCGCCCGGCCACGGGACCCTCGGATTTTTTGCCCACGGGCTACACGGAAAATCAGAGTTCCGTGTGTTCCGTGTGTTCCGTGGGCCACTCCGTTCCGGTTGAACCTGCCCGACTGCCGCCACCCGACCCGGCCTTGTTCCCACTCGCCCCCACCCGCAGACCCGCCCGCAGGCTTCGCCCGCGCAGCATCGGCCCGCCCCATCCGTGTCGATCGGTGTTCATCGGTGGCTTTCCTTTTGGAGAGTGCCCCGACCATGCCCCTTTCTACGGATCTAATCAACTCTAAATGTTGAATTAAAGCACAATTCCGCACGTTACCCCGAAATTCGCCCCTCTCCGCGGCCGCCCATATCCCACCCTTCTTTTCCACCGGAACGTTCCAGATGCCTGTATGCGGTCTTGTGGCCGATCCCGACCTGCTCCACAGGTCGGTCCGGTAAAAGCGCCCGCCGCGCGAGCATTGAGAATCGGCTGACCTCTTCCATGGGCGTTAGGTTTTGCCGGGGCGTGTCGCCCCGAGGTGTTGCCTGTCTCCCCGGACAGGGTGTCACCCATCTCGCTGGATCATACCGTATAGCAATCACAGGAAGAGTTTCTGAATGATCTGCTTAACGGACTCCTGGCTGAAATGATGGTCGTCGTCCTCGATGGTCTCGATCAAAGTGCCCCCCGGGTTTGTCGTTTCGTGCCAGAGCGTGTGGCCTTGTTGCGCATACCAAGCCTTCTTGCGGTTCCAGCGCTTGCGGTAGTTTTCGAGGTCCATCCGACCGCAGTGCTCCCAGTAGTAGGTTTTGCCGTTCCCGGGATGGGTGATAACAAAGTCGGGATACCGCATTTCTCCCAAAGCCTCCAACTTTTGGTTGTAGGCGAAAGGGATGCGAGCGACCTCCAACTCGCTGGCGATAGCCATCTCGGATTTCGACTCCACCGCCAGACCGTCCCGAGAGCGGTAGATCATTCGGGCTTCGACATAACGGCTCTCGATCTCGATAGGGTCGGGACGGTGGAAGAGATTGGTGAAGCGGCGGGCGGTGTCGGAGTGGTTAGCCGTCGTGAAGCGAAGAAGGTCAAACTTCTTGCCCTGATGCAGTATCACTAGCTTGTCCTTTTGCCGCGTAAACGCGGTGTAGAGCATTTCCCGCGAAATCAGGCCGCAACGTTCTGGAATGACGACAAATGTGATGCCAAACTCACTACCCTGGGATTTGTGCACCGTGATCGCATACGCGAGTTCCAGCCAAGAATCGTCCTCCTTCAGCTTGCCGCTCGTGAAGTCATATTTGTAGCCGGGTTGGGAACTGAAGGCTACTTCCAGCTTGGTGGGTCTTTTTTCGAATTGAGCGTTATATCTGGCTCCTAGCACGACCCCGATTTCGCCATTAGCGACATAGCCGAGACAGTTGTCGTTCTTGGGATAATGATAGTCGGACCGGTGATTGACCAAGTTGATCACCTTGTCTCCATAGACGATCTCTTCGGGCCCCATAGGTTTGGGTAGCTTGAAATTCGACTCCCTCCGAACAGGTCGCCTACAGTAGTCGATCATGGCAGAGCGAAATTCCCGCTGGATAAAGCGGTTCAGGACGCGAGAACCGCCGGCGACGTTGCGAACCGGTGACAGGATTTGCCAAGACTCGACTTTTCTTTCGGCACCGAGGTTATACGGCAAGTTGGAGATCGTTGACGTCGTCGCCATCCGCCACCTCGTTCTGCCGCATGCGAACTGTAAGCTCTGCGTAGCCCCGACCGACCTTGAACTGCGGGGGATCGAAATGCTCGGGGCGAAGAAGGTTAATGATATCGACGAACGGCCGGCCTACGCCAATTGGCGGAAGCTGCCGACTGTCCCCGACCAAGATCAGTCGCTCGTATCCCGTGACTGCACTCAGTAGCGAAGCGAGCTGATCCTCGGTCAGCATCGACGACTCGTCGACAATGATGGTTTTAGCCGGACTGATCGGCTGGTCGACAATAAGGTAGCGCCCCGTGCTGCCTTCGTAACCTCCTACGTCAGGTCGATTGAGAAACTGAGCCAGCGTGCTGGCGGGGTGTCGGGCCCCGTGTTCGAGTCGAACGCGCGCTTTCCCGGTGGGGGCGAGAAGCAAGACACCGCCGGCCAAGACGGCAGGGTCTTGGCAAAGAGTGCGAACCAGCGACGTCTTGCCTGTGCCAGCCGATCCGATGAGGACGGAGAACGGAGACTCAAACAGTTCTTTGAGAGCGTGCGCCTTTTCTGCCAGCGCCAGTTTCTCGCGTTCGGTTTTAGGTGCACCGAAATTGTCCTTGTGGCGCAACGCTGAAGTCCAGTCTTGGCTTGATTTGAATCGGTCGAATTTATCGACCCGGGTGCGACATGTGCGAATCTTGCGACAGATCTCATCTCGCTCTTCGAGTTGATAGACGGGATTGTCGGTATCAGTGGCATCAATCACCACCTGTTCACCGTCGTATGCTTCTTCAAAGATTTCCATGCTATCCTTGTCGAGGGATAGCGGAGGCTCCAACTCTAGTTCGCGGATCGCTTGCAGCACCTGCCAACGCAAAAGGCAGGAGTGCCCTTGATCCATGGCGACGTGAAGAACGCTGACTACAAGTGCGCGCAGGCGTCGGACATCATCGGGGCCGTCCATCCGCGCGGATTCCGGCAGAGGAAATTTCCCCTCGATTGCCTTTCCGGGGAATATGCCCCGGTCCACCGTGGCAAAGCTGACGGGCTCTTCGTCGTAGCGGGTTAGTTCGTAAAAGAGGTAAGGATTGGCTGTGAGTTCTTTGTCGGTATGCTCTGTTTCGCTATCCTGATTTCGCTGGAAAAGGGAACGTGCCTGGGTGGCGGAGATCTCCATGCGGGAGATAAGGACGAGGAGGTCGCGCCGCTCCGGCTTCTTCTCCTCGAATCGTTTCCATTTCCTCTTGATTGCGCTGGTGATGCTGGATCTGAATTCGGGAACGAGAGTTTCCGGAGCATCCACGGCGCGGCCGAAAAGGACCCAGGGGTTCTGATTCTCCATGCAGTTGGCTTTGAGATGTTCTGCAAGGAAGACGCCATCCGGCATGCCAAGGGCCGTAAGTGCTGAACCAAGGCCGGGAAACGGGCCGCGCTCCTTTTCAAGTTCGGTCAACCGCTCGTTTATCCACGCCTTGACGCTAGCCCAAGGGTATTCGGCCTTGATCACCTTCTCCATTTTTTGCAGCGCCTGGTGGCAACTGCGTAGCGCGCCAATCGCACCATCGGCGCTGACGTGCTCCGAGACGTAGGAGAATTCCGTTGTCCGGTCGGCGGGCGCAAAGGCCGCATATTCCTCCAAGTCAATCGACGGATTGTTCTCAGCGGCCGCCAAGAGCTGATGATAAGGCAACAAGAATCCGTTTTTGAAATCGGGGCGAATGCTATGCGAAATAGGCCGGTCCCACAGATAACCCCGGATGGGAGGATTGTTTGGATCTTCGTAGTTGAATTCCTTGAGAGGAGGAACCGGTTTGGACAGAAATCCCACGCCAACGATCACGCGGCCTTGAGCTTCAACGAAAGGAACATGCTTAGCATAAAAAAAGCAGAGGGTCTTCTCGGGTCGGAACGCGCTGAAGAACGTCTCAAGGCAATCCGATTGATTTTCTGGGTTCAGAACCCAAGCGCTTTCGAAGCCTGTCGTCTCTTTCGCAGGCTCTCGTCCGAGATCATAGCCAAAGTCCATCAAAGCTGCCATAGGCTCCAATTCGCGGCGATTGGTCCAACGAAATGGAACCGCATTGGCCGAATAAGCAGGCAGCACCATTTCGACTGGCAGCATGTGGCCAAAATAGGAATTCGGATAAGCCAATTTGTGGGCCATCTCGACAGGGATTGTGCGAGGCGACATGAACGCTCCACGCTCTTTAATGCAGGGAGGGAGTTTGCCACCGAGGGTCTCCACCTGCTTGGAGCAGTTGGTATCTTCCCAATCATCGTCACGATCGTTGCGAATGCCCTCAAGCATTGCACAGGCTTGGTTGCCTTTGGGGTTTGCGCATATAGTCCCATTCCAAGCGTGATCGTGCCATGGAACACGGATGGACAGGTGCTTGAATGGAAGGCGCTTCATACCCCAACTTTCCTCAGGATTTCCTTGCGGAGCAGAAGAAGGGGACAGGTCTTACGGGCCTGTCGCTCAAACTCTGATTTCTCGAAAAGTGGACGCTCTGCGAGGAACGTCCGCACGATGAACCAACGACTTCCTCGATCGGCTTTCATGCAATCCGGCGCTTTCCCCGTTTGGGCACCCGGCCCTTAAGATTTGCCAAAAATTGCGGTGAGAGGAAGGTCATCACGGTTGCGGACAAAATCACTTCTCATAGCTTCTAGTGCTTCGCGCTGGCGCGCGAGTCAAAAGCGGAACACCGGATCGGCCTGAAATTGTCCCTTTCTCGCCGCCGCCGTGGCCCGGTCTGAGCTGGATCCCACCGCGTAACGTCGCAGCCACCGGTGGCCGGTCTTCAGACTGACCTCAAACTCCGCGCCCAACTCGAGCACCGTAAACTCCTCGGTGCTCGCGAGACTCACCAAGCGATGTTTCTCTTCCATTAGGGTCACTTGGTTCCAGGGCATAGACTCGAAAGTGTCACCCATGTCCCGGACAACCTGTTACCTGTGCCCCCGGATCATACCCACGTGAGACGTAAACCATCCGGTAGCCGTCCGCGTGGACGTGCGGACCGACGCGGACCGAGGTGGCCGCCCCTCCGACGTGGCTTGAGCTGCGTCGGCGGATTCGTGCAACTTGATCGCCTGCCCTCGGGTATTCCCTCCATGCCTTCTCCTCGTCGCCTCGGCCGGTCGCGGCTCGCGCTCGGCTCCGTCCTCCTGCTCGTCGCCGCCCCGTGGCTGTCGGCCGCGGTTCAGTCTGACTATCGGCCGCGAGCGGCCCTGCCGTCCGTCCTCGCCCGCGCGGAACGGGAAAAGCTGCCCACCGCGGGCATCGACCCGGCCGCGGACGCGACGACGCTGCGCCCCGGGGACTTCGTCACGGTGCTGGTCACACTGACCGAGGGATCGCGCGAACAACAATGGCTCGCGGAGTTTCCGCCCGCGAACGCTCCGCCCGCCTGGCGGTGAAGACCGATTTCCTGGGCGCCGGCTTCGACCGCAACTGCGCGATCGCGCTGCGCCTGCACGAGGCGGGATTCAATTTCCCGTATCTGCTGGCCGGCTCACCCTTCCCCGCGGACCGCGTCGTCAGGGACGCCGCGACGGCGCAGGCCGGCGGGCTCACACTCGCCGACGAAAAGGCGATCGCGGCGACCGGGCCGGCCCTCAGCGAGTTCCTCGAAATCGCCCGGCACACCCCGGGCCTGAAGGAACTCGTGGTCAAAATCTCGGACCTCCCGCCCCTCACCGGCTGGATTACCGGCGGCACCACCGGATTCTTGTTCGATCCCCCCGGCATGGCCCGGCTGGACGGCGCCCCGTGGGCCCTGCCGGGCACGACCGTCTACCGCGCGCCGTTCAGGTATTTCCTGAAGGGGGCGCCGGTGATGAAAGGCGCGTTCTTCTTCGCCGCCCCCCGCCCGCCGCTGCTGACCTGCGCGGGCATTCTGGCGCTCGTCATCGAATCGCCCAAGCACCCCGAAAAAGCGCTGGAACTCCGCGTCCTCGCCGCCCGCCGCCAAGCCAATTAGGGGTAGCAGCACGGGGTCAGCCTGCCCCCATTCGCCTGTCTCATCGGTGTCCGGGTTCCGGGCGGGTCCGTCCGATGATACGGCAGTGAGCGGCAGGGGAATCGCGCAGGAAGCGCGGACCGATCAGCCGAGCGTTTTTGCGACGGAAACTGGCCGACCGTGGAACGGCGGAAGTCCACGCGACCCTCTTCACCGGCAAGCAGCCGCCGCCGCCCTCTCCGCCCTGCTGCCCCGCGGCTTGAAGCGCGAATGACGCAGGAGACGACGTCAGGAGGCCGGACAGGGCGGTGAATCTTTTGACTGCGGATTGCGCCGATGACGCGGATGGCCGATCCGCAAATCCGCTGTTGAACCACCGAGGCCCAGAGACACTGAGGCGAAGGCCGTAGTTTTCCAAAAAACATCATCTCCCGAAAGCCAGCCTGCTGAGATTTCACCACGCATTTTTCTCCGTGTCTCTGTGCCTCTGTGGTGAACGCTCCTGTGCTCCGTTTCAGTTTCAGCATCCGCGATCATCGCGGGAATGCGCGCCGTCGCAGCCGGCGCCCGGCACCACCGCGGCGGATCGGTGACGGACGAGCGACCGCTGCATGAAGGAGCCGAGGAGGAGTTCGCCGAAGTCATCGACCGGCGCGAATCCCCTTTTGCGCCAGAACAGGGGCGAAAACTCGTCGTCCAGTTGGGCGGAGAGGAAGTCGATCCACGCCTTGTCACCGTCCACGTGCCACGAAAGAAAGGGAGTTTGGCCGAGGTGCATGGCTTTCGCCCCGCGCCGCCGGCCACCACGTCGGGCGGGCCGGGCTTGGGCCAGTGACCGGCCGGGAGTCCCGGTGGTTCCGTGCTGGAGACCATGGAGTAAACGCTCTGGGCGTTGGCGGGCACGGACATGTAGCCATAGCTGTCGAGCTCTACCCCCATGCCGCTCATGTGCTGGATATCCACCTGCCGGAAGAGGGGCAGGATGTCTTGGGCAAATGAGACGGAAGCGGTGGCGGCGGCCGGCTTTTTCTTCGGAGTCATGACGAATCGATTCTGCGGGAGAGCGGACGGGTGGCCGGCGGGCGCAGCGGGCGCCCACCGGGGTGGAAAAACAACCGGGCGGGGAGGCCGATCATTTGCAGCCTCCGCCCCGTGGGCCGGGGCGTCGACGAGCGACGCCCCTGCGTCTGGCTGAAACGGGCGCTTACTTGGCCTTGAGTTTTCGCCGGGCGAGTTCCTGGGTGATCAGGCCGTCGGTAAACGTATGGCTCAGGTTCATGTTCATCGCGGGGATGTTCAAACCGCCGTCAGTCTGCGTGGCCTGCGTGGTGTGGCAGGTGAAGCAGCTGCTGTTGAATCCGTTGGCGGCCTGGGCGAAGGTCTCCATCGTCGAGTTGGCGAGCTGCGGCGAACCGTGCAGGTCGGAGGGCTGCGGCCCGAGGTTGGGCGCGAGCACGCCGGGGAGGAGCCAGACGCCCCCGATCAGGTCGTAGTTGTTCCACACATCCTTGAGCTGCGCGTGGACGCTCGCGTTGAGCGCGTCGATGGCCGAGGTGTTGGCGGTCGTGCCGGAGCCGTCGGCGAACTGGCGAAACACCTGGGTGACCGGGCTGAGGGTCTGCGCGGTGGCGTTCAGCGTCAGGGTCGCATTGGGGAGGTTGCACTGGTTGGCCGGCGTGCCGGTCTGGTAGAACGTGTAGGTCGGGGACGTGCCCGTGTAGACGGGAGTCGCGCTGGTCGGCGACACATTGGCCGGCAGGTTGGGCGCATTCAGGCGCTGCTCGAAGGTGGCCCAGATGAACTCGGGATGGTTGGCAACCACGCCGACGACGTGGAGGCCGACGAGCGCAACCGTCACCGAACGCATCGGCGGGCCGGCCACGATTTTGCCGCCGGAGACGGAGAGCGTCGGGACCTGCGCCTGCGTCGTGAAGGCGCCCTGGTAGTTGCTGGGCACGATCTGCCACGAGGCC
>JAPLTR010000667.1 GCA_026398065.1 Verrucomicrobiota bacterium
CTGTTGGCGTCGGTCAGGCCGAGACCGGCGTCGAAGGTGTTGTCGGGGGTGAGTTCGGCCGTGAGCCGGGCGACCTGCCGGCGCGGCACCTCGACAAACGGGGACATCGCGCGATCCTGCACTCCGGCAAAGCCCCCGCCGAGCCAGAGTTTCCCGTCGGCCGCGAGGTCGAGGCAGGTGGGGAGGGAGAGGAAAAGCGGCGCACGGACGGTGTAGTCGCTGTTGCCGGGAGCGCGCGCCAGGCGGAGCAGCTCGCCCTGCGTTGCGAGCAGGTAAACGGTGCCGTCCGGCTGGGCGCGCAGATCGAGCGCGCCGTTGGGGATCGAGCCACTATAGACTCTGCCTTGGTTGAGTCCGTCGGTGCCGAGACGGACCAGCACTGAAAACTGGGAGCCGGCGGGAGGCGGCAAGAACGGGTCGATTACCGGGGGCGGAATGATCGGGGTGGTGGCGAACGCCAGGATCTCGCCCGTGGACAGCAAGGCGATGCGCTCCACGGTGCAGGTCACCGGAGCGACCTGGGTGCCGCCGCCGGCGAGGACCACGACCCCGGGGAAACGCCAGGCGGGGTCGGCACCGCCGTTGGCCTTGAGCCGGGAGAGCGCGGTGGAGCCGTCAACGATGAGCAGGAGTCCGTCGGGCGTGAGGGCGATCTGCCGGGGCGCGCCCCCGCCGGGAAGTGTGGGGACGAAGGCGGGATCAAGGGACCCGTCGGCGTTGAGCCGGGCGAGGCCGGGGCGCGCGGTGCCGGCGACCGAGGAAAAGGAGCCGCCGATCACGATCTTTCCGTCGGGTTGGACCACGATGGCGCGCACAGCGCCGTTGGCGTTGACCGCGGCCGGAACGAAGGTGGGATCGAGGGAACCGTTGGCGTTGAGCCGGGCGAGGCTCGACTGGGGACGGTTTTGGTTGGTCAGTTGAAACGAGCCCCCCACGATGATTTTCCCGTCGGACTGCAAAGCGGCCGCGAGGGGCGCCGTGCTGAAGGAGGCGTCCACGGCGAAGCCCGCGTCCAAGGGATCGGGGGCGGGGGGCTGCGTGACCACGGTCAGCTCGGCGGAAGCCGAAGTGACCGTCCCGGCGGAATTGGCGATGACGCACGCGTAGCCACCGGCCTGGGCGGCCTGGATGGCGGGGAGAAAAAGCAGGGCGTCGGTGGCGCCCGGGAGCGATGCGCCGTTGCGCTGCCATTGATAAGAAAGCGGGACCGATCCGCGGGAGGTCACGGTGAAGGCGACGTTGCCGCCGGGATTTTCCGTGACCGGGACGGGCTGCATGGCGACCGAAGGGGCGCTGGCGGCGGCCGGGGACTGCACGATGGTGCCGGCGCTGCCGACGGCGAGGGCCGACGAGGGACCGGCGGCGACGCTGTTGAGGGTAACGCCGGCCGGGAGTCCGGTGTCACGTGCGGTCCAGGCGCCGCCGTCGAACGAGGTCGCGACACCGGAGCCGACGACGATGAACAGGTTGTTGAAGAACACCGCGCCCCGGGCGGAGAGAACCG
>JAPLTR010000819.1 GCA_026398065.1 Verrucomicrobiota bacterium
CCCGGTCCCATCCCAGGCCACCCCCAGGACACCCTCCGCACGCTGGCCGTGTTCGAGCAGGCACGCGAGCACGTGGGCCAGATGGTGCTGCACGCCGACGCACCGCAGCCCCGTCTTCTGGGCAAACCGGGTCGACGCGTAGTCGGGGTGTTTGTCGTGGACCACCGTGGTCGCCCGCGTCGCATTCAGTTCGCCGAACATCGCAATGGTGCGCTCGAACGCCTCCTGCGTGATCACATTCCCGAGGTCGCCGATGTGCGGGCTGAGCACCACGCGTCGCCCCGACGCCACCGCCACCGTGTTCTTCATCTGCGCCCCGACGCACAGCACCGGCGAAACCAGGGCGGCGGGCAGATTCAAGGGCGACGGCGCGTACCCGCGCGCCCGGCGCAGGACGATCGCGGTCCCGGAGGCGGCAAGTCGCACCACGGAGTCGTCCACCGGCCGCGCAATCGGCCGGTCGTGGCCGAGAAAGTAATCCGCAATCCCGTCCAGCCGGCGGCGTGCCTCCCCGTCGTCGATGCACAGCGGTTCTTCCGACCGGTTGGCGCTCGTTGCGACCAGCGGTCCGCCGCAGCGTTCCAGCAACAGCACATGCACCGGCGAGTACGCCAGCAGCGCGCCGACCCATGGATTCCCCGGGGCGACGCCCACGGCCAGTTTACCGTCCACCCGCCGGCGGACCAGCACCACCGGGGCCGCGGGGGAGCGCAGCAGGGTGGCCGCTTCGGACGGCACATCCGCGATCTCCCTCAGTGCTGCCAGCGAGGGAAACATCACCGCCAGCGGTTTTTCCTCGCGGTGTTTGCGGCGGCGCAGTTCCGCCACGGCCGTCTCGCTCGTCGCATCGCACATCAGGTGAAATCCACCCACCCCCTTCACCGCCACGATGCCACCGGCACGCAGGGCGGCCGCCGCCCGCCGTAAGGCCTCTTCCCCCTCCGCCAGCGGTGAACCATCGCCGCCGGTGAATTGCAGCCGGGGACCGCATTCCGGACACGCATTCGGCTGGGCGTGAAATCTCCGGCTCACGGGCGCCCGATACTCCCGGTCGCACGCGGGGCACATCCGAAACGTCCGCATCGTGGTCTGCGGCCGGTCATACGGCAGGCGCTCGATGATCGAGTAGCGCGGACCGCACTGCGTGCAATTGATGAAGGCATAGCCATACCGCCGGTCTGTCGGATCGGCCAGCTCTCTCCGGCATTCCTCGCACAGCGCCATGTCCGCGGGCACCGCGGTCTCGACCGCCCCGGCGGGCCGCTCGCTGGCGATGATCGTGAAACCCTCGCCCACGGGGGAAAAATCCAGGTTCAGTTCGTCCTCCACCGACTCGATCACCGCCGCCGCCGGCGCCTCCGGGACGATGCTGGCCACAAAAATCTCGACCGCCTCGGTGCTCCCCACGGCCCGGATCAGGACGCCCCGCGCATCGTTCCTCACCCACCCGCGAACCCCGAAGCGCTCCGCCGTCCGCTGCACAAACGGCCGGAATCCCACGCCCTGGACGGTTCCCTTCACCCGCACGAGACGGTCCTGCGTGAGCGGTGCGGGCACGATCGGGTGCAGCGCCTTCATGGTCTTGAAAGCCGGTCGCGCAACAGCGCGTACCAGTCCGCCATGCCCTCCCCGCTGCGCGCGGAGAGCTGGATGAGCTTCGCCTGCGGTGCGATCCGCCGGATGTTCTCCGCGGCCTCCTCGCGGTTGAACCCGAGCGCTCCGGCCACGTCCGTCTTCGTCAGCAGCACGACGTGGGCGGACTTGAAGATCGGCGGATATTTCAACGGCTTGTCCTCGCCCTCCGTGGTCGAGAGCAACACCACGCGCAACTCCTCCCCGAGATCGAACTCCGCGGGACAGACCAGATTGCCGACATTCTCGATGAACATCACGCGCACCCCCTCGAGGTCGAGCGACCCGATCCCCCTCGCCACCATCTCCGCGTCGAGGTGGCACGCCGTCCCCGTGGTGATCTGCACCACCGGCGCATGCGAACGCGCCAGGCGGCGCGCGTCGTTGTCGGTGGCGAGATCGCCCACCACGACCGCACACCTCACCTCCCGGCCAAATTCATCCAGCGTCCGCCCGAGCAGGGTGGTTTTGCCCGCGCCCGGAGACGAAACGAGATTGAGCGCCAGCATTCCCCGCCCCCGAAAAAACCCGCGGTTTCGCTCCGCGACGCGGTCGTTTTTTGCGAGCAGCGGAACCCGGAGATCCAGCGAGCGCACGGGAGCGGAGACCGCCGCATCGTTTCGCGCGGTGTCCTCCTGTTTCCTCTCCACCCCGCCGGCTGCCACCGTGGCCGGGCGCAGCAGTCCGGGCGCAAGAGCCCGGATGACTTTGATGCCGAAGGGCACCGGGGTGTTACAGCCGCATTCGACGCACATGGGATCAGGACATTTCGATTCGTGACAGTTCGAGTTCGCGGCCCCGGCGCAGGTCGCCCGACAACTGCCCGCACCGCGGACAGGAAACAATATAGCCATGATCGACCCCGAACTCCTTCGCGCACTTCGCGCAATAGGCGCTTGCCGGCACCGCATCGACGTCGAGATCAGCGTCCGCCGCGATGGTGTCGCGGGTGACGACCTCGAAGGCAAAGCGCAGCGATGCCGGATCAACCCCCGCCAGCACTCCGATGCGCAGGACGATCCGGTGAACCCGCCGCGCGCCATGCGCCTGTGCCTGCTCCAGCACCGTCTCCATCGCTGAGGTCATGAGTCCGACTTCGTGCATCGGGGGGTATGGGGTTGTAACGACACAAGCCCATCCGCGCAACGCGTCGAGCCCCGTCGTCAGTTAAGGCAAAAACTGCGCACCCTTGGCCAAAATATGCGCAACGGAGGCCGGTGACATCGGGTATGGTCTTGGTACCCCCGCAGACCCGCTCTGCCCGATCTTAGCCCCCGTCCTGTGTGCAACCCCCGAGGAGTATCCAATCGATGAATGCACCCACCGTCACCGCTTCCGCCGTTCCGACCGTCTATGAGCAGATGGTTTCCCGCGGCGTGTCCCGCCGCGATTTCCTGAAATTCTGCGCCTGGATGGGAGCGTACCTCGGTGTCGAGTCCGGCGGGGTCGCCCAGATCGCACAGGCCATCGAGACCAAGCGCCGCATTCCCGTGGTCTGGCTTCATTTTCAGGAATGCACCTGCTGCAGCGAGTCGTTCCTTCGCTCCTCCCACCCCATCGTCGCCGACATCCTCCTGGACAAAATCTCGCTCGACTACACCGAGACCCTGCAGGCCGCCGCCGGCCATCAGGCGGAGGAAATTCTGCACGACATCATCACGAAGCACAAAGGCGAGTACCTGATGCTGGTCGAGGGTTCCGTGCCGCTCGCGGCGGACGGCTGCTACTGCGTCGTCGGTGGCAAGTCCGCCCTCGACACCGTCCGCGAGGTCGCCGCCGGCGCCAAGGCCATCGTCGCGTGGGGCAACTGCGCGTGCTCCGGCTGCGTGCAGGCGGCCAATCCGAATCCCACCCGCGCCACCCCCATTCACGCGATCATCAAGGACAAACCCATTGTGAACGTCCAGGGCTGCCCGCCCATCGCCGAGGTCATGGCCGGCGTGCTCGTCCACCTGCTCACCTTTGACCGCCTGCCGCAGCTCGACTCGCTCGGGCGCCCCAAGGCGTTCTATTCCCGGCGCGTTCACGACACCTGCTATCGCCGGCCCAACTACGACGCCGGTCTCTTTGTCGAAACCTTCGACGACGAGAATGCGAAGAAGGGCTACTGCCTCTACAAGGTCGGCTGTCGCGGACCCTCGACCTACAATTCCTGCGGCACCATGCGCTGGAACAATGGCACGAGCTTCCCCATCCAGTCCGGTCATCCGTGCATTGGCTGCTCCGAGGCCAAGTTCTGGGACAACGGGCCGTTCTACCAGCGCCTCACCAATTTCCCGGGTTTCGGCATTGAGGCGACTGCCGACCAAATCGGCCTGGGTGTGGCCACCGTCGCAGCCGGCGGCGCGCTCGCGCACGCCGTGCTGACCAATGTCCGCAAACGCGGCGCCATCGGTGAGCAGCCCGGCGAAAACCCGCGCGACCGCGATCCTTCGCCTTCCGCGTCCGAGAAAACCCCCAACCCCTAATCCACGGACCCCGCCATGAGCGAACGAATCGTTGTCGACCCTGTCACCCGCATCGAGGGCCACCTCCGCATCGAGGCCGAAGTCAAAGACGGCAAGATCGTCGACGCGTGGAGCGCCGGCACGATGGTCCGCGGTCTTGAGATCATCCTCAAGGGGCGCGATCCGCGCGATGCGTGGGCGTTCTGCGAGCGCGTCTGCGGCGTCTGCACCACCGTGCACGCCCTGGCCTCCTGCCGCTCGGTCGAGGACGCGCTCGGCATCAAGGTCCCGCCCGCCGCCGAACTGATCCGCAACATCATGTACTGTGTGCAGAACGTGCACGACCACGTCGTTCACTTCTACCATCTGCACGCGCTCGACTGGGTGGACGTCGTCAGCGCACTCAAGGCCGATCCCGCCGAGGCCTCCCGCATCGCTCAGAGCATCTCCCACTGGCCCAAGAGTTCCCCGGGATATTTTGCCGACCTGCAAAAGCGCCTCACCGGCTTCGTGCAGAGCGGCCAGCTCGGCATCTTTGCCAACGCCTACTGGGGTCACCCGGCCTACAAGCTTCCGCCCGCCATCAATCTGATCGGTGTCGCCCACTATCTGGAGGCGCTCGAATGGCAGAAGGAGATCGTCAAAGTACACGCTGTCTTTGGCGGCAAGAATCCGCACCCGAACTACCTCGTGGGCGGCATGCCGTGCTCCATCAACCTCGACGAGGCCAACGCCATAAACTCCGAGCGGCTCGCCCTCGTGGGCCAGCTCCTCCAGAATGCACGCGACTTCGTCGAGCAAGTTTACTACCCCGACCTCCTCGCCGTCGCTCCCTATTACCTCGACTGGGCGGGCATCGGCGGCGGCCTCGAAAACTACCTGTGCTACGGCGACCTGCCGACCAACGGCTTCGCCAACATCGCCAGCTACAAGTTCCCCCGCGGCGCCATCCTCGGGCGAAACCTCGCCAATGTCCTGCCGGTCGATCCCAAGGACACCCAGGCGGGCATCGAGGAGTTCATCGACAAATCCTGGTACGACTACAAGGACGGCTCCACCACCGGCGGCCGCCATCCATGGGCGGGCGAGACCAACCTCAAGTACACCGGCCCGAAGCCCCCCTACCAACACCTCGACGTCGACCAGAAGTACAGCTGGCTCAAGACCCCGCGCTGGAAAGGACACGCGATGGAGGTCGGCCCGCTCTCCCGCATGCTCGTCGGCTTCGCCTCCGGTCAGAACGAGATCAAGGACGCCGTCAGCGAGGCGCTCGGTGCACTCAAGGCCCCGCCCTCCATTCTCTACTCCACCCTGGGCCGCACGGCCGCCCGCGGCATCGAAGCCCGCCTCACCGCCAAATGGGGCATCGAGTTTTTCAACTCCCTCCTCGCCCTCATCAAGGCCGGTGACACCCGCACGTTCACCAAGGAGCTCTGGGATCCGGCCACCTGGCCCGCCGAGGCCAGAGGCGTTGGCACGAGCGAGGCCCCGCGCGGCGCGCTCGCCCATTGGATTGTCATCAAGGACCGCAAGATCGAGAACTACCAACTCGTCGTCCCGAGCACGTGGAACGCCTCGCCCCGCGACGCCAAGGGCCAGCGCTCCGCCTACGAGGCGTCCCTCATCGGCACGCCCGTGCACGATCCCAAGCAGCCGCTCGAGATCATCCGCACGATCCATTCCTTCGACCCGTGCCTCGCCTGCGCCGTGCACCTCTACGAGGACGGCGCCGAAGTTTCCCACCAAGAACTGTTCGTCAAATAAGCGGAGGCCACCCTGAGCACTCCCGTCAGCGGCTCGCACGACTACGCCCGGGTGTACGTGTGGGAACAACCGGTGCGCTGGTTCCATTGGATCAACGCCACCGCTGTAATCGTCCTGTGCGTGACCGGCTGGCTGATCGCCAATCCTCCCGGCTATCTCAACGCCGGGGAGGCCTATGCCAACTATTGGTTCGGCCAGGTCCGCTTCATCCACTTCGTGGCCGCGCACGTGTTCACCGCGAACTTCGCCTTCCGCCTCTACTGGGCCTTCGTCGGCAACAAGTACGCCAAATGGCGGAACTTCTTTCCGCTCCGGCGCGCCCAGCTCCGTCAGATCGGCGACGTATTGAAAGTGGACATCCTCCAGTCGACCCAGGAGCCCGTGCACACGCTCGGGCACAATTCGATGGCCTATTTCACGTACGCGGGCACCGGGCTCCTCACGGTCTTTCAGGTCATCTCCGGCTACGCGCTGTATGCCCCGATGAGCGAGTCGTGGTTCCCGGCCCTTTTCACCTGGGCCACCCCACTGTTCGGCAGCGAGTTCTCGCTGCGGATTTTCCACTACGCGGTGATGTGGGCCTTCGCCGTCTTCACCATGGTTCACGTCTACCTGGTCTTCTACCATGACTACGTCGAGGGCCATGGGGTCCTTTCCTCGATGGTCGGCGGCTGGAAATTCATGGAGAAAAAACACATCGAGGCGGAGGAAGCTTCCGGCATTTCCCCCTATCCCACTCCACCCGCGCCAGCGCCGGTGCCGACACCTCGAGCGAAAACCGGCTGAACTCGTATGCTCCTGCTCGATACCACGCTGGTCGGCAAACCTGCCCGTGCCCTGCCGATCGTCGATCAGGACACGCCTGTGCTGATCCTCGCCGTGGGCAATCTCCTGATGGGCGATGAGGGGGCCGGCATTCATTTCCTGCGCCGGCTCGAATCCGAGACACCCGTGCCCGGTGCCCGCCTGCTCGACGGCGGCGTTGCCGGCATCACGCTGCTCGAGGATATCCAGCGCGCCCGGGCCGTGATCATGGTCGATGCCACGCGCGACGGCGGTGCGGCGGGCACGGTCAAGCTCCTGCGCCCCCGCACCATCGGTGCGCTCCCCCAGGGACTCTCGTCCCATGACTTCGGTCTGAAGGACCTGTTCGCCGCCGCCGCTCTGCTCGGCTCGATGCCGGAAGTCCACCTCTTCACCATTTCCGTCGAGACCGTCCACCCGATGTGCCTCCAGCTTTCGCCGCCCGTCGCCGCCGCCATTCCCCGGGTGCTGGACTCCGTCCGGATGCTCGCCGCGCAACTGGTCGTCCGGGACTGACCGTCCATGCACGTCGACCTCACGTTGCTCCTGCTGAACGCCGCCGCGGTCGGCTTTATCCATACGCTCGTCGGCCCGGATCATTATCTCCCGTTCATCGTCCTGGCCAAGGCCCGCCGTTGGTCGCTGCTCAAAACCACCTGGATCACCCTCGCCTGCGGTCTCGCCCACGTCGGCAGCTCCATCGTCATCGGGCTGGTCGGCTATGCCTTCGGCGCGAGCCTCAAGCACCTGAATTTTATCGAGGCGGTCCGCGGTGAGGTCGCGGCGTGGATCCTGATCGTCTTCGGCCTCGTCTACGCCGTCTGGGGACTGCGGCGTGCGCGTCGCCTCGGCCCGGACGGCCACACCCATTCCCACGGCGGATATCTTCATTCGGCCGACCACATCCACGATCCTTCAACCGGTGAGACCATCCAGCTCACGCCCTGGATCTTGTTCATCATTTTCGCCTTCGGTCCGTGCGAGCCGCTCATCCCGCTCTTCATCTACCCTGCCGCCACCAGCGGCTGGGCCGCCGCGTTCGCCGTCGCCGCGGTGTTCTCCGTCGCCACCCTGGTCGTCATGCTTTCGGTCGTGCTCGCATCCTCGTTTGGTCTGGAGCGCGTTCCCCTCAGGGCCTGGGGGCGCTACAGCCACGCGCTGGCGGGCGCGAGCATTGCACTTACCGGTGGGGCGATCCGGGCCTTCGGGCTTTGACGTCAGCCGCCCGCCATCACCGCCCTGAAACCCGCCTCGGTCAAAATCCGCGCCACCGTCTCGCGTTGGTCGCCTTGGATTTCGATCACGCCGTCCTTCACCGTGCCGCCACAGCCGCAGGCCCCGCGCATCTTCTTCGTCAGTTGTTCCTTTTCAGGCAGTCCAATGCCCACAAAACCACTGACCGTCGTCACGGTTTTCCCTCCGCGTCCGCCGGTCTCGCGGCGGACTTCCACCCGCCCACGATTCTTTTCCGGGGCTGCCGGCTTGTCCCCGCCCTTTTTCGCCGCGACCGCGGCCGCCGCCTGCTCCAGCACGGACTTCGGCGCCACGGGCAAACCCGCCCCGCTCAGGGCGGCAAACGGATTCTGCCCCAGTCCCTGCCCGCCACTCGTCGGAATTTTGTCCCCGGTTGCCATGGCTCAGATCGCGATCGGTTAAGCCCGCCCCGCCTTCCCGCCGCAGGCCCCCACGGGAATGTTGGTTTCCCCTCCCAAAAACATCACGGCCTTCGCATAGCTCCGGTTTTCGAGAAAATGCACCAATTGCGGGTGCAACGTCCCGCGCCCCCGGTCCAAGAATCCGTCCAACCGTGCCATCTCATATGCAATTAACTGACCATCAGTGGCTTTTATCGCCGACAGGAGGGCGATGAGAGAGGCTTTGATTTCAATTTCCATGTGGATGCGGCGAATTAACTTATCCCGGAGTTACCGAGCTTAAGCCTCATTGCAAACACTCTCCCTCGCCCTCCGGCGCTTGAACTCCCGCCTTCCACCTGTTTCGTTGACCTTTCCTTTTTTTCACCACGCCGCGCTCACCCGCGACCCTCACCATGTCGTCCTCCTCTCTCCCCTCCTACGAAAACGCCGCTGTCATCGAAGCGGCCTATGAGTCCTGGCAACAGAACCCTGACTCCGTCGATCCGACGTGGCGCGCCTTCTTCCAGGGCTTCACGCTCGGCAGCACCGGCACCTCCCCCGCCGCCGCCCTGGCCGCCGCCGCCCCCTCGGCCGCCACCGCGCCCATCATCGACAGCCTCAAGCAGTCGCACGTCCACCGCCTCATCTCCACCTACCGCACCATCGGTCACCTCGAGTCCCACCTCGATCCGCTCAGCGATCCCCCCACCGCCCACGAAAAGCTCTCCCTCGCCGCCTTCGAGCTCACCGAGGGTGACCTCGACACCTCGTTCGACATCGGCACCTACCTCGGCGGCGGGCAGATGAAGCTCCGCGACATTCTCGCCGCGCTCCGCGCCACCTACTGCGGCCATATCGGGGTCGAGTTCATGCACATTCAGGACGTCGACGTCCGCCACTGGCTCCGGGACCGGATGGAGTCCTCCCGCAACCAGCCCACCTTTTCCACCGCCGAGAAGGTCCGCATCCTCCGCCGCGTCCACAAGGCCGAGCTCTTCGAGCGCTTCCTCCACACCAAGTACGTCGGCCAGAAACGCTTTTCCCTCGAGGGCGGCGAGACGATGATCGCGGCCGTCGACGCCATCATCGAGCACTGCCCGCAGGTTGCCGTCGAAGAGGTCGTCATGGGCATGGCCCACCGCGGCCGGCTCAACATCCTTACGAGCGTGATGCGGAAAAACTTCGACGTCCTGTTCGAGCAGTTCTCCGAAAACTACATCCCCGAAACCGTCGGCGGCGACGGCGATGTGAAGTACCACCTCGGCTACGAGGCCGTCCTCGACACCGCCGCGGGCAAGCAGGTCGAGGTCCGACTCGCCGCCAACCCGTCCCACCTCGAGATCGTCAATCCCGTCGTCGAGGGCAAGGCCCGCGCCCGCCAGCGGATGCGCGGCGCCACCGAGCAGCGCAACCGCGTCCTCCCGCTCCTCATCCACGGCGACGCCGCGTTCGCCGGCCAGGGCATCGTCGCCGAGACCCTCAATTTCTCGCAACTTCCAGGCTACCGCACCGGCGGCACGCTCCACTTCGTCATCAACAACCAGATCGGTTTCACCACCGAGCCCCGCGACTCGCGCTCCACGCGCTACTGCACCGATGTCGCGAAGATGATCGAGGCCCCGATTTTCCACGTGAACGGCGACGACCCCGAGGCCGTCTGCATGGTCGCCCAGCTCGCCCTCGAGTTCCGCGCCAAATGGGCCCGCGATGTAGTAATCGACATGTACTGCTACCGCAAGCACGGCCATAACGAGACCGACGAGCCCGCCTTCACGCAGCCGCTGCTCTACAAGAAGATCGCCGCCCATCCGCCGATTTCGACCGTGCTCACGCGCAAGCTCGTCGCCGAGGGCGCCATCACCGACGCCAAGGCCGAGGCGATCAAGGCCGAGTACACCGAGGCCCTCGAAAAGAACCTCGAAAAGGCGAAGGCCTCCGAGACCATCAAGTCCGCCAAGCGCGCGGCCGCCGCCGAGAACAAGAAATTCGCCGGTTCCACCGCCGTCTTCCAGCCGGACTTCCATTTCCGCAAGGTCCCCACCGGCGTCTCTTCCGAGCTCATCGACCGCGTCGTGCGCGGTCTCTCGACGCTGCCCGAGGGCTTCAAGCCCAACCCGAAGATCAAGCGCTTCCTCGATGCCCGCGTCACGGCCCACCAGGCCGGCGGCCCGATCGACTGGGGCTTTGCCGAGGCCCTCGCCTTCGGCACGCTCGTCATGGAGGGCAAGCCCATCCGCCTCAGTGGTCAGGACTGCGAGCGAGGAACGTTCAGCCACCGTCACGCCGTCCTCCACGACATGGAGACGAACGACACCTACGCCCCGCTGAAGAACCTCGATCCCGAGCAGGCCAAGTTCTGCGTCTACAACTCCCTCCTCTCCGAGGCGGCCGTCCTCGGCTTCGACTACGGCTACTCCCTCGACTACCCGGACATGCTCTGCATCTGGGAGGCCCAGTTCGGCGACTTCGCCAACGGCGCCCAGGTCGTCATCGACCAGTTCCTGGCCGCCGGCGAATCGAAGTGGCACCGCACCAGCGGCATCGTGCTGCTCCTGCCCCACGGCTACGAGGGCCAGGGTCCGGAGCACTCCTCCGCCCGCCTCGAGCGCTTCCTCCAGCTCTGCGCCGAGGACAACATCCAGGTCGCCAACATCACCACCCCGGCCAATTTCTTCCACGCCCTCCGCCGCCAGGTGGTGCGCGACGTGAAGAAGCCCCTTGTCGTCATGTCGCCGAAGTCCCTGCTGCGCCACCCCGCCGCGGTCTCCAAGCTCAGCGAGTTCACCACCGGCTCCTTCCAGGAAATCATCGACGATCCGGCCGCACCCGAAAAGGCCAAGCGCCTCATCGTCTGCTCCGGCAAGGTCTACTACGACCTCGTCGACTACCGCACCAAGAACAAGGTCACCGACACCGCGATCGTCCGCATCGAGCAGCTTTACCCGCTGCACAAAAATGCCATCGCCAAGCTCGCCGACCACTACACCGGCGCCCGCCTCGTCTGGTGCCAGGAGGAGCCGCAGAACATGGGGGCGTGGAGCTATATCGCTCCGCAGCTCTCGGAGATCTTCGGCTACCTGCCCCTCTACGCCGGCCGCGACGCCGCCGCCTCGCCTGCGGTCGGCGCTCTCGCCCTCCACCGCTTCGAACACGCCGCCATGCTGCAGGACGCGTTCTCCCTCTGACGTTAACCGGCTCGCCCAATCGGCGTTTCCCCTTCACTCCTTCCTCCCTCACTCCTTTTCTCCATGTCTCTCCTCGAAGTCAAAATCCCGCCGATGGGCGAATCCATCGCCTCCGGCATCCTCGCCAAGTGGCACGTCAAAGACGGCGACGTCGTCAAGAAGGACCAGCCTCTATTCGAACTCGAGACCGACAAGATCACGAGCGAAGGCACCGCCGAGGCCGCCGGCAAGATCACCCTCAAGGTGGCCGCCGGCGATGAGGTAAAGATCGGCCAGGTCGTCGCCTCCATCAATTCCGACGCCAGCGCCGCTGCGGCCCCGGCTGCTCCCGTAGCGGCGAGCGCCAGCGAGCCGAAGCTCGCCGCAAAGTCCACCGAGGCCTCCCCCGCCGTTCGCCGTCTCGCCGCCGAGACCAAGGTCGATCCCGCCACCGTCGCCGGCACCGGCAAAGCCGGCCGCGTCACCAAGGGCGATATGCTCGCCGCCGCCGAAAAACCCGCGGCTGCCCCGGTCGCCACCCCTGCCGACTCCACCCCGCCCTCTGCCTCCGTCGCGCCGGTCAAGACTCCGGCTGCAGCCCCCGCCCGCACCGGCGAGCGCCAGACGCGCAAGAAGATGACGCCCCTGCGCCAGAAGATCGCGCAGCGCCTCGTCTCCGCGCAGCACGAGGCCGCCATGCTCACGACCTTCAACGAAGTCGACATGTCCGCCGTGATGGCCCTCCGCGCCAAGTACCAGGACGACTTCGTCAAGAAAAACGGCCTGAAGCTCGGCTTCATGTCGTTCTTCGTGAAGGCCGTCGTTCACGCCCTCAAGGAAGTCCCCGGCATCAACGCCCAGATCGACGGCGACAGCATCGTCGAAAACCACTACTACGACATCGGCGTCGCCGTCTCCACCGACAAGGGTCTCCTCGTCCCCGTCGTCAAGGACTGTGACACCCTCGGCATGGCGGCCATCGAGGCCAAGATCGCCGACGCCGCGAAACGCGCTCGCGACGGCAAGATCACGCTCGCCGACCTCGAGGGCGGCGTCTTCACCATCACCAATGGCGGCACCTTCGGCTCCCTCCTTTCGACCCCCATCATCAACCCGCCGCAGGCCGCCATCCTCGGCATGCACGCGATCAACGAGCGCCCCGTCGCGGTCAACGGCCAGGTCGTCATCCGCCCGATGATGTACATCGCCCTCAGCTACGACCACCGCCTCGTCGACGGCAAACAGGCCGTCACCTTCCTCGTGAAGGTGAAGCAGGCCATCGAAGACCCCACCCGCCTCGTCCTCGGGGTCTGAACTGCGCTTTAATCTAGTCACAGAGAACACCGAGACCAGACACAGAGTTCACGGAGCGATCTCTGAATTCTGTATTTCCTCCGTGTCCTCTGTGTCTGGTCTCCGTGACCTCTGTGACTAATATGTCTTCTCCTTCTCCCTCCTCCTTCGACCTCATCGTCATCGGCGCCGGCCCCGGCGGCTACGTGTGCGCCTTCCGCGCCGCGCAGCTCGGCCTCAAGGTCGCCCTCGTTGAGAAACGCGCCACCCTCGGCGGCACCTGCCTCAACGTCGGCTGCATCCCGAGCAAGGCCCTCCTCGCCTCCTCCGAGCACTACGTCTTCGCCAAGCAGCACGCCGCCGAACACGGCGTGAAACTCGGCTCCGTCGAACTCGACCTCGCCACCCTCCTCAAAAAGAAGGACGCGGTCGTCACCAAGCTCGTCGGCGGCGTCGCCCAGCTCGCCAAGGCCCGCAAGATCACCGTCGTCACCGGCGCCGCGAGCTTCGTCTCCGCCAATACCGTCGCTGTCGGCGACCAGCAGCTCACCGCGAAAAACATTGTCATCGCCACCGGCTCCGCGCCGGTCGAGCTCCCGTTCATGAAGTTCGACGGCAAGACCGTCGTCTCCAGCGACCACGCCATCGCCTTCGACTCCGTCCCGAAGAAACTTGTCGTGGTCGGCGGCGGCGTCATCGGCGTCGAACTTGGCTCCGTCTGGGCGCGACTCGGGGCAGAGGTCACCGTCGTCGAATTTCTCCCGAAGATCATCGCCACCTACGACGACGACATCGTCCGCAATTTCACGCGTCTCATGCAGAAGCAGGGCCTGAAGATCGAGGTCGGCGCCAAGGTCACCGGCTACGCCAACGGCCTTCTCACCGCCGAGCGCGGCACGGAGAAACTCTCCTTCCCCGCCGACAAGGTGCTCGTCGCCGTCGGCCGTCGGCCCTTCACCGACGCGCTCGCCCTCGACAAGGCCGGCGTGCAGCTCGACGAAAAGAAGCGCATCAAGGTCGACGCCCACCTGAAGACCACCGCCCCGGGCATCTGGGCGATCGGCGATGTCGTCGCCGGTCCGATGCTCGCGCACAAGGCCGAGGAGGACGGCGTGGCCGTCGCCGAGTGGATCGCCGGCAAGGCCGGCCATGTGAACTGGGATCTCGTCCCCGGCATCGTCTACACCGACCCCGAGGTCGCCAGCGTCGGCCTCGGCGAAGACCAGGCCAAAGCCGCGGGCATCGCGATCAACGTCGGCAAGTTCAACTTCGCCGCCAACGGTCGCGCCATCGCCGCCGACTCCACCGATGGCTACGTGAAGATCATCGCCGACGCCACGACCGACAAGATCCTCGGCGCCCAGATCCTCGGCCGCAACGCCGGCGAACTCATCAGCGAGATTGTCACGCACATGGAATACGGTGGCAGCGCCGAGGACCTCGCTCGCACCATCCACGCCCACCCCACGATGAGCGAAGCCGTCAAGGAAGCCGCCCTCGCCGTCAGCAAGAGCGCCCTCCACGCGATGTGAGTGTTCCTCGGGCGAAGCGTCCGCTCCGCTGAAACTTTCGCGCCTTCCTCCGTGTTGTAGGGCACGCTCATGCGCTCCCTGCTTCATTTTTCCCGCCTCCTCATCCTCGCCGCCGGCCTCACCGGCGGTGCGCTGGCGAATCCCGCGCCCGCTCCCGACCAGAAAGACGGGCCCCCAGTCGCCGTGGTTGCGGAAATCCCGCTGCACTTCTCCGCGCGCGGCAACCGGCTGCCGGTCCCGCTCGCGGACGCGAGACTCTACGGTGCCGACGGTCTGGTCATCGTCGATACGGGTGCGTCGCATCAGGCGATCTGCCGCGACTTCGCCGATCTCGCCGGTTTGACCGGAACGCGCAATGCCGCCGGCCGCGATCATGCCGGCCAACCGGTCGGCACGGAACGTGCACCCGCCGGTAACTGGCGGGTCGGTCCGGTGCAACGCTCCATCTCCGACGCCGTTATCGTCCCCGGCCCCGCTTCCTTTGGCCCGCTCGGCATCCGCGGTTTTCTCAGCCCACAGAACTTCTTCGAGCAGGGCTACCTCGTGTTTGATTTTCCGGGCGGCAGGCTGACGGTCCTCGCGCCCACGGCGCGCCTGGTCGCGTGGCTCCACGAACGATACCCAGCACGTCCGGTCCTCGAACTCGCCCGCGCGACGGACGTCGGACTCGATGCGCGCAAAATCTACGTCTACGCCTCGCTGGGCGACGCCGCCCCCATCGTCGCTGAGCTCGACACGGGTGGCAGTTTGACCGAGTTCGACGAATCCCTGTTGCCACCCCCGGCTGCCAGCGATGCCACCGCCACTACCTCCACCGCCGCCGGCCGGACCGGCAAGGTTCGCACCGTGGAAGGACAGTCCGTGCGCCTCGGTGGCCATGCTTTCGGCCCGATGAAGATCAAGCAACACCACCCGCGCGCCGGCGTCCAAGCCCTCCTCGGGATGGACTTGCTCCGGCAAACGGTCCTCGTCGTGCCCCTCAACCCCAACGAGCCCGTCCGCCTGCTGCCGAAGGAAAATTGAGCTGACCGCACCGACCGCCCCGTGCAAAGGCCGCCTGTTGAGGGCCCTTTTCTGACTCGCGCCGGCACGAGAATCCCCGCCTTCCGGTCCAAGCGGTTTCGCCGAAGCCCCATTCTGGGGTAACAGCCCCACGCGTCCATTCGCCCTCATCCGGGAGTGCGTCTGGCACCCCGTGCGGTGCTTGCAACCAGCCGGCAAGCCCTACAATGGCACTCGGACCGCGATGGTCTCGAAACCCCGCATCGCTCAGCATCGTCGCGCGTCTTTGCACCAACCTGTTCGGGTCGTTCACCTCCACCACTGCACCACTTTTTCGCACAACCGGTTGGTGATTATCCGACTTTAGGTTTCTATCCCACCCTTCGCCGCCATGTGGATCGTCCTCTTCGCCCTCCGCTACAAATACACCATCGCCGTCTTCGCGATTTTGATCCTCCTGTTCGGCGTCCTCAGCGGCCGGCGCATGTCCACCGACATTCTGCCGCGCGTTGATGCCCCCGAGCTGATGCTGGTCTGGAACTACGCCGGCCTCAACGCCACCGAAATGGCCGCGAAGATCACCTCGTTCTCCGAGACCGGTACGATGAACAACGTCGACGATCTCGCCGAGGTCCGCTCCGAAACCTCCAATGGCGTCGCCTTGGTAAAACTCCGCTTCCAGCCGTACGCCAACATGGCGACCGCCGTCGCCCAGGCCACCTCCGTCTCGCAGGCCATCCTCCGCCGCATGCCCGCGGGCACAACCCCGCCCCTCGTCATCCGCACAAGCCCGTCGAGCGTCCCGATCGTCCAGCTCGTCGTCGCCTCCGATTCGATGAGCAGCGGCCAGCTCTTCGACTACGCCCGTTTCACGCTCCGCGCCCAGCTCCAGAGCGTCCCGGGCATGCGCATCTCCCTGCCCTACGGCGGTGCCGCGCGCCAGGTGATGATCGACCTCGACCCCATTGCGCTCAATGCCTTCGGCCTCTCCGCCTCCGAGGTCAGCGCCGCCGTCTCGCGTCAAAACCTCACACTCCCCGCCGGTACCATCCGTGAGGGCGGACGCGAACTTCCCATCGAGATCAACGCCAGCCCTGAGAACATCCAGGCCTTTCTCGACCTTCCGGTCCGCTCCGCCAACGGCAACACCCTCCTCCTCCGCGATGTCGCCAACGTCCGCGACGGCGAGGCCGTCTCCACCAACATCGCCCGTCTCGACGGCCAGAACGCCGTCATGGTCTCCATCCTCAAGCTCGGCAACGCCTCCACCGTCGACATCATCGACGGCATCCGCGCCCGCCTCCCCGACATCCGTCTCGCCGCGCCGCCGGGCCTGAGCGTCGAACCGATCTTCGACCAGTCCGTGTTCGTCCGGGCCGCCGTCAAGGCCGTGCGCCATGAGATCCTGCTCGTCGGCGGCCTCGTCGCCGCGGTGGTCCTCCTCTTCCTCGGCTCCTGGCGCTCGACCACCATCGTCCCCACCTCGATCCCCCTCGCGCTCCTCTGCTCCATCCTCGGCCTCTACCTCGTCGGTGCAACCTTCAACCTGATGACCCTCGGCGGCCTGTCCCTCGCCATCGGCATCCTGGTCGACAACGCCCTGGTCGAAATCGAAAATACCAAGCGCCAGATCGCCCTCGGCAAGGACGTCCACCAAGCCATCGTCGATGGCGCCCGC
>JAPLTR010000161.1 GCA_026398065.1 Verrucomicrobiota bacterium
CAGCTCGTCGTGGCCGACAGCGCCACGGGCCGCATCCGCGTCGGCGGAAATTTCCGCGCCGACAATGTCGACGCCTTTGTCCGCCTGCTCGGGGCCAGCTTCGGCGTCCGGGCCGTGGCCCGCGACGACGGGACGCTCGTGTTGCGCCGCGAGAAATGACCGCGCGCCGGCCCGACGGGTTTTTTCCGGCCGGGCTTAACGGAAACGCCCGGGCGGCTCGTCTCAGGTAGCGAACACCCTTCCGAACCCCATGATCAAACCAACCCCGTTTTTGCGGAGCGCGTGGACCGCCGCGCTCGTCCTGGTCTCGGCCGTCTGTGCGCTCGCCGCCGACGCCCCGAAAAAATCCTTTCAGATCCCCGCCGGCGACGCCGTCGTGACCCTCAAGCGTTTTTCCGAGCAGTCCGGCGAGCAGATCGTCTATCCGGTGGACGCCGTGCGCGGTATCCAGACGAAGGCCGTGAGCGGCGACCTCACCGCCCGCGACGCCCTCGACCGGCTCCTCTCCGGCACCGAGCTGCGCGTCGTGCAGGATGCGAAGACGGGCGCCCTCGCCATCCAGCGCGTCGCCCCGGCCCCGGGCGGCACCGGCATGATCGACGGCCAGGTATTCAACCCGGCGAGCGGCACCTACGTGAACAATGCGCGCGTCACCATCGACGCCCTCGGGCTGGAGACCTTCACCGACGAATACGGCCAGTACCGGTTTCCGCGGGTGGCGGCCGGCGACGTCGCGGTGCGCGTCTTCTTCACCGGCCTGCCGCCGGAGACCCAGATCGTGAAGGTCGCGGCAGGCGAGTCCGCCAAGCAGGATTTCACGCTGCGGACCGCGCAGGACGCCGCGAAGGAGTCCGACAAGGTGGTCACCCTCGATGCGTTCACCGTGGCCGCCGGGCGCGACATGGTGGCGTCGGATGTCGCCGTGAACGAGCAGCGGTACTCGCCCTCGATCAAGAACGTCGTTTCGACCGACTCCTTCGGCGACATCGCCGAGGGCAACGTGGGCGAGTTCGCGAAATTCATGCCGGGCGTCACGCTCAACCGCAACGGCAGCGACGGCTTCAGCATCTCCATTGGCGGCGTGCCCTCGGGCGCAACCCCGATCATGGTCGATGGCAACCCGCTCTCCAGCGCGGCCTCTTCGGGTGGCAGCCGCACCGTCGAGCTGGAGCAGGTCTCCATCACCACGATGTCGCGCGTCGAGGTCACGCGTTCGCAGACCCCGGACGCCCCCGCCAACTCCATCGGCGGCACCATGAACCTGGTCACGCGCAGCGCCTTCGAGCGCCGCCAGCCGGAGTACTCCCTCAAGAGCTACGTGTCGTTTCGCGGCGGCGACTTCAGCCTGTCGAAACAGGCCGACACGTTCGGCAAGGAAACGTACCCGTTCGAGCCCAACCTCGAGGTCAGCGCCATCGTGCCGATCACGCGCGATTTCGGCATCACCGCGAGCGGCCTCGTCTCGCGCGCGCCCGCCAACGGCCAGGGCTCGCTGATGACGTGGGCGCCGACGACGAACCCGAATGTTTTCAACCTCACCGCCTTCCGCCTGCAGGAGCGGCCGAAGCTCACCGTGCGCGATTCCCTCAGCCTGGGCGCCGACTGGCGTGTCACGCCCCGGGACGTGCTGACGGTCGGCTTTCAGTATGCCTACTTCACGACCAAGTTCTGGGTGCGGCAGCTCAACTTCGCCACCGGCACCGTCGCCTCATCGGGCGAGGATTTCACGCAGGGCGCCAACGGCACGGGCAGCGTGCAGATCCTCTACGATGCGCGCGAGAAGGCCGGCACGACCTACGTTCCGAGCTTCCGGTTCAAGCACAACGGCCCCGTCTGGCAGTGGCAGGTCAACGGCGCCTACTCCCATTCGACGAACTTCTACCGCAACCTCGACAAGGGCTACTTCAACAGGAACAACGCCTATCTCCGCAACGTGACGGTGCGGTTCGAGAAGATGAACTTCGACCACCCCGACGTGGTCACGGTGCGCAACGCCACCAACACCGCCCCGGTCGATCCGTATGAACTCGACAACTACAAGCTCGAGACCGTGTCGGCCAACCGCATCGACGGCTACGACACCGTCCGCAGCGTGAGCGCCTTCGTGAAGCGCGACCTAAGCCTGCGCGTCCCGCTGACCGTGAAGCTCGGCGCCGACCTGAAGTCCCAGCACCGCGACATCGGCAACACGACCTTCGACGCCAGCTACGTCGGCGCGGGCAACGCCGGCCAGTGGCTCGACCCGGTGTACTCCCGCCGCAACCTGCTCTTCGGTGACCAGAAGATGGAGTGGATGAACCTGCACAAGATCGTGGACACCTACAAGGCGACGCCCTCCGCCTTCAGCCAGACCGAGACCAATCTTGTGAACGGCTACCGCAGCACGGTCACCAACTCCAAGGTGATCGACGAGGTCACGACCGCGCCCTACCTGCGGCTCGACACGAAGTTTCTCGACGGCCGCCTCCAACTGACTGGCGGTGTCCGTTACGAGCGCACGGACGACACCGGCGCCGGCCCCTTGATCGATCTCACCAAGACCTACCAGCGCGACGCGGCGGGCAATATCGTACGCAACGCCGCCGGCGCGCCCGTCATTGCAGCCCCGGTGGCGACCCTGGCCGGCACCCGGCTCGCGTACATCGAGCGCGGCGCCCGCATCGACCGCAGCTACGGCGGCTACTACCCGAGCCTCAGCGCCAACTTCAACCTCCGCCCCGACCTCATCGCCCGCGCCTCGTACGGCAAGTCGATCAGCCGCCCCGAGTTCTCCGACGTCTTCCCCTCGGCCAGCCTGCCCGATCCCGCCGGCACGTCGCGCACCATCACGCTGAGCAATCCGGCGCTGAAGCCGTGGATCGCCGACAGCTACGGCCTCGCCCTGGAGTACTACTTCAACCAGCCGTCGAGCGGCGTGCTGTCCACGCGCGTGTACCGCCGCGACATCCAGGATTTCTGGGGCACCGACCTCGTCCCGGCCACCGCCGATGTGCTCGAGCCCTATGGCCTCGATCCCGCAGTTTACGGCGACGCGCAGGGCTCCATGCGCGTCACGGGCGCGGAGTTCGACTACCGCCAGAACCTGAGTTTCCTCCCGCACTGGGCGCGTGGCTTCACGCTGTTTGGCAACATCACGATGCAGCATCTGCAGGGGGCGCAGGGGGCCAGCTTCAGCGGCCTGTTCGTCGCCAAGACCACCAATTTCGGCCTCACCTTCAGCCGCGCCCGCCTGACCATGCGGATCGCCGTCAATCAGAAGGGCACGGTCCGCCAGGGGCAAATCACCGGCACGAACCGCGAGCCGGGGACATTCCAATATATCCTGCCCCGCAACAGCGCCGACTTCAGCGCGGAGTACCGTCTCACACGGAAACTCGCGATCTTCGTGGGCGGCCGCAACATCAACGAGGCCACGGACGACACCGTCGTCTATGGCCCCACGACCCGCAGCGACCGCATCCTGAGCGCCCGCGCCGACTACCGCGCGTACTGGAACATCGGCCTCAAGGGCACGTTTTGACCCTTCCCGCACCTGCCATGAATCGCCGCCATTTTCTCCAGACCCTCGCGGCTTCGGACGTGGTGGCCGGCGCGGCGCGCCCTGCGCTGAGCGCCTCCGCCACGCCCGCCCGTCCGCCTCGCCTCCTCCTTCGTGGTTCCTGGCAGAGCGTTA
>JAPLTR010000658.1 GCA_026398065.1 Verrucomicrobiota bacterium
CTGCACCAGGAAGGGGAGGCGGGGGCGCTGGCGCTGCCGCTGCTGCTCAACCTGCCGCGGTTCGGCACGTGGGAGGTGGCGTCGGCTGCGAAGGCCGCCTGGGCGCGGAGCGACTGTTTTCGTAGTCAGGATCTCAATACGCTGGAGCTGAAGCTCGGCGAGCAACGGACGCCCGAGGGCCTGTACCGCCTGCCGAAGGGGCGCCATGCGGCGACCTTCACGCTGCGGCCGAAGGCGCCGCCGGCGGCGCTGCGGCCGGACGCGCCCGCGGTGGCGAAGCGCGCGCTGGCGCGGACCTATTTCACCGCGCTGACGTACCGCGCGGACACCGGGACGCTGAGCAACAACGGCGCCTCGATGCACTGCCCGATCTGTCTCGACACCTGGTCGGTGGTCACGCTCCCGATGGGCGACCTCCTCCCCGGGTTTCCGGCGACGGAGCTGCTGCGGACCTCGCTCGAGCGCTGGCTGACGGGCGGGCCGGGCTACGCGGCGGGGCGCCTGCTGCAGGACGGGCGGGCCTACGACGCCGCCGACGAATACCTGATGACGGACACCGCGGGCCTGCGCGGGCTCGGAGACTACCTGCGCCACGTGGCGGACCGCGCGTGGTTCGTGAAATTCCGCACCCGGATCCTGCAGCGCATCGACGCGGTGAAGCACCGCGACCTCGACGGCGACGGGCTGATCGAGAGCCCCTACCGGACCGGGGTCAGCGGCACGGGGCAGTGGAGCACCTGCTGGTTCGACGTGGTGTCCTTCGGCTGGAAGGACGCCTTCGCCAACGCGATTTTGCACGGGGCGCTGCGCGAGCTGGCCCCGGCGCTCCGCAAGTTTTCGGAGACGGAGCGGGCGGCGGAGCTGGTGAAGTGGGCCGACGAGCTCAAGGCGAGCTACCGCCCGGCGTTTTGGAACCCGGCCAGCGGGTGGTTTGCCGGCTGGCGGTGCGAGGCGGACGTGTTGCACGACTACGCCTTCCTGCCGGTGAACGGCGCGGCGGTGGTCGCCGGGCTGGTCGCACCCCGCGAGGCGCGCGCGCTGCTGAAGCGGCTGCTCGCCGAGGCGAAGCGCGTCGGGATGCCCGATGCGGCGCTGGGCCTGCCCGGGAACCTGCGGCACATCCCGGACGCGGACCTGGCGGACATCATCCAGGGGTATCCACTCGGCTACTACCAGAATGGCGGGCGCACGCATGCGCAGACGCGGCACTTCGTGATGGCGCTCTACCAGGCCGGGCTGACGCGCGAGGCGGACCGGCTGCTGGAGCGGCTGTGCGCGGGCTTCGCGGAGGCGCGGGTCTTCGGCGGCAACCAGAGTGGCGTGGACTGGCGCTATTGGGACGACCGGCCCTGCGGTTACGAGGGCCTCCTGACGGACCAGTTCGGGGTGTTGGAGGCGATCTTCGCGCGGTGGGGCCGGAAGCGGGTTGCACGGACCGGCGGCCAGCGCTAAGGTGGCCGGCCCCATGCCCGAGGAACCGCCACCGCTGCAAAATCAGTCAACCCCGCCTCCGGCCCCGCCACGGCCGCCCGTGCCGCCGACGGCTTGGCAGCGGTTCCGGAAGGTGCTGGGACCGGTGGGGGCGGTGCTCCTGCTGGTGGTGGGCAAGTTCAAGACCATCGCGCTGCTCGCGGTGAAGTTCGGCCTCCCGGTCCTGAAGACCGGCGGCACGATGTTCCTCTCGGTCGGAGCCTACGCGATGCTGTGGGGCTGGAAATTTGCGCTGGGCTTCGTGCTGCTGATTTTCGTCCACGAGCTCGGCCACCTGATCGTGGCGCGGCAGTGCGGGCTGAAGGTGGGCGCACCGATGTTCATTCCCTTCATGGGGGCGTTCATCGCGCTGAAGGACACGCCGAAGAACGCGTGGATCGAGGCGTGCGTGGGCATCGGCGGTCCGTTGCTGGGAACACTGGGGGCGGCGCTCTGCGAGGTT
>JAPLTR010000342.1 GCA_026398065.1 Verrucomicrobiota bacterium
CGGCTCAGCCGCACGAGCGCGATCATCTTCGCGAAACTCTCAAGCCGCCCGGAGCAATCCGGGCGGCTTTTTCGTGCCCGTAGCGGCGAGCGCCAGCGGGCCGAGGATCGGGTCGTTCCGAGCACCAGCGAGTGGCTGCGCTCGCGGTACGGCACGTGCTCACCTCCGGTAGCGGCGAGCACCAGCGAGCCGACGTTTTTCGCCCGCTTCTCCACCATGATCTCCCGTCTCACCGCCTTCGTGCGGACCGTCCTCCTCGTTGCGTGCTCCGTCTACTGCGTCCTCACCGTGGGCGCCGCACCCACACCCACCATCGATCAGTTGCTCAGCCTTAAGTCCGTCGCGCGCCCGCGCCTCTCGCCCGATGGGAAACTCGTCGCTTACGAGGTTACGGAAACGGATTGGAAGGAGAACGCCTACGTCACCCAGCTCTGGCTCGCCGATGTGCCGTCCGGCCGTTCGGTGCAGCTCACGCGCGGCAAGAAATCCAGCGACAACGCCCAATGGTCTCCCGATGGGCGCTGGCTCGCTTTCCTCACGGAGCGTGAAACCGGCGCCGTGGCTCCGCTCCCCGAAAAGGACAAAGACAAGGGCGACAAACCCACCGCCGAAGCCAAGCCCGCCGCTCGCCAGCTCTGGCTGATTTCCCCGCTCGGCGGTGAAGCGTGGGCGCTCACCAGGCATGGTACCACCATCGAGGCGTTTCGCTGGTCGGAGGACGGCAGGCAGATCGCCTTCACCGCGCCGGTGCCGGAGACCAAGGAGTTCAAGGCGCGGAAGGAAAAATACAGCGACTACGAGGTCTTCGAGGAGGACTTCGACCAGAACCAGCTTTGGTCGCTCGACCTGGCTGCGGCGGAGAAAACCGGCCTGCCCGTCGAGGCGAAGGCGGTCACCTCCGACCCCAAAGTTAACGTCACCACTTTCGCCTGGTCGCCCGACGGGCAGAGGATCGTCTTTGCCGGCACGGCCAACCCGCTCCTGGGCTTCAGCTCCACCAGCGATCTTTATCTCGTCGATCTCGGAGGCGCGAAGACCGTGACAAAGGTGGTCGCGCTCGACGCGCCCGACACCGCTCCCGCGTTTTCGCCGGACGGCACCGAGCTGATCTTCACGACCTCGCTCGCGCGGCCCTACCGCTCGTTCATGAACCGGCACCTCGCGACCGTACGCGTGGACACGGTGTTGAAATCTCCGGCCAAGACCCCCGCCAACGTGCGCGACCTCACCGCCGCCTTCGACGAGGACCCGACCCTGGTCGAATGGACTCCCGTGGGGATATTCTTCCGCGGCCAACAGAAGACCAGCGGCCACCTCTTCGTCCTCGCTCCGTCAGCCCCGGCCCCGCGCCGGGTGACTTCGCCCGACGTGTTTGGCCTGACCGACGCCAGCCTGAGCCGCGACGGGCGCTTGGTCGCCTTCGTGAGTTCAGACGCCACGCACCTGCCGGAAATCTATGTGGCCCCGGTGCCCGCGGCCGGCGCAACCTTCGCCCCGCGCCAGCTCACCGCGATGAGCGATCAGCTCTCGGGGTCCACCGTCGGCTCGGTCGAACTGGTCTCCTGGCAGAGCAAGGACGGCACGACCATCGAAGGCGTGCTTCACAAACCCGCCAACTTCGACGCCGCGAAAAAATATCCGCTTCTCGTGATGATTCACGGCGGCCCGACGGGCATCTCGCGCCCCGTGCTCGCGCCCGCGCAGCGCTATTATCCCATTGAGCAGTTCCTCGCGAAGGGCGCGCTCGTCCTCGAGCCCAACTACCGCGGCAGCGCCGGCTACGGCGAAAAATTCCGCGCGCTCAATGCCCGCAACCTCGGCGTCGGCGACATGTGGGACGTGATGAGCGGCATCGATGCCCTCATCGCGCGCGGCCTCGTGGACGAAACCAAACTCGGCTCGATGGGCTGGTCGCAGGGCGGCTACATCTCGGCGTTTCTCACGACCAACACCGACCGTTTCAAGGCAATCTCCGTGGGTGCCGGCATCAGCAACTGGATGACCTACTACGTGAACACCGACATCACGCCGTTCACGCGCCACTACCTCGATGCCACCCCGTGGGACGATCCCGCCATCTACGCCAAGACCTCGCCGATGACGACGATCAAGCAGGCGAAAACGCCGACGCTGATCCAGCACGGCGACCGCGACAAACGCGTGCCCCCGCCCAATGCCTACGAACTCTACCGCGGCCTCCGCGACGTCGGGGTGACCACGCGCCTGATCCTCTACGCCGGCTTCGGCCACCCCATCAACAAGCCGAAATCGAACCGCGCCGTCCTCGAGCACAATCTCGACTGGTTCAGCCACTACCTCTTCGGCGATCCGATCCCCAAGGACTCGGCGCTGCACGGGCGGGGTGCGACCCCCTAGGACCGCGAGACCAGGCGGCGCGGAAATCTCTGCCTTCGATGATGCGGTTGTTCGCTGCCCCTATGACACATCGTCGGCAAATTTATGGTTGCCGGTGAGATCCCGATCTTGGGCTATCATGGAACCATGAGATCCTCCTTCGCTTTGCTGACCGTGGTGGTATTGGCATTGTTCTCGGGCTGTGCCTCCGTACCCAACGTCGATTTTAACCGCGCGACGAGTCCGCAGCTAAAGAAGGTCGCCATCCTGGGCATCACCGAGCCGGCCGCCATCGAGGCGGCCAACCTTGGTGGCACGGCCTCGGCTTTCGGCCTGATCGGCGGCCTCGTGCAAGGAAGCAACAATGTGGATCGCGCGAAAAAATTCACGGCCGCGCTGAAGGAACAGAAGTTCTCCGTTTCTGAATCGTTGCTCGCTGCGACGGAGGCCGCGCTCAAGCGCGATGGCTTTGAAGTGGTGCTTGCCCGGGAGCAGAAGCCCAAGCTGGCGGCCGACGGGAAGAGCGACGATTTCTCCGAAGTGCGCGTCGACGCCGATGCGTTCATGGTCCTGTGGTTCGGGGTCGTCGGCTATGTTTCCGAACCGTTTTCGACCAAGGTTGAGCCATGGGTCCTCGTAAAAGCTCGCCTGCTCGATTCGGCGACGAAGAAGGAGCTGTATTTCAAAACGTTCGTGGTCGGCTGGAAAATGAAGATCGAGAATGCGGTCTTTCTGCCGGCCGACCCCAAATCTGTCTTCAAGTCGCTGGATGAACTGATGGCCCAGGTCGCGCAGGGTGGCGAGGGTTTGGCGCGGTCCTGCGAACAGATCGCGCAGCGCATCGGGGAAGACCTCAAGGTGCGCTGAGCGGCCGCGATTTCACCACGACAACCGGAAGACCGGCAGCGTCAGGCCGCCCTGGCGGCCGGGCTCGGGCAGGAGCAGGGCTTCGAACCGGACCTTCTTGGTGAGTTCCTTGCTGTAGAGCGCGTGGGACTCGAAGGACGCTTCCTTTTGCCGGGCGGCGATTAGCTCCGGCTTGGAAAGCTCGCGGGGCTTGAAGACAACCACCGGCGCCAGGGTGATCAGATCGGCGGGCGGGGCAGTAGGATCGGCCGCGACGTTGAGAATCGGCGAAGCGGCGGCGGGCGGGGGAGCCGTGGGGGCGAAGGCCGGCAGCTTTGCCCGGATGTGCTCCCGCAGCGCGGTGCGCGCCGCTCCCTCTTTCCGTGCTCCTGTCTCCTCGGCACCCGCTGCCGCCGCAAGCAGCACAAAGCCGGCAACGAAGCTGGGGTGGCGCAGGGGCATCCTG
>JAPLTR010000149.1 GCA_026398065.1 Verrucomicrobiota bacterium
GGTTCGTACTTCCGTCGAAACGACTGGGGCTTCTTCTGGGCCGCCGTCGCCCTCGGCCTTTGGTTTCTCGTGCGCTTCCTGGTGCTCAGCCGGAAACTTCGGGGCCTCAACGCCCCGCCGCCCGCGGACCCGGGCCCGGACGGCCCCCCGTGACGCCAGGGAGGTTCGCCGCCGTAGGTATTCGAAAAATGGTTACGTCACCAGCGCGACCCTGCCGGCCACGCCCGACCAGCTGCGATACCGGTGGTAGGCCGCGCACGCGCCTTCGCTCGAAACCATCGGGGCGCCGAGCGGATGCTCGGGCGTGCACCGCGAGCCAAAAGCCGGGCATTGCAGCGGCTTCTTCACGCCGCGCATGATTTCGCCGCTGATGCATTCCCCGGCGCCACCGGCCGGCGCCGGCTTCAGCCCGAACTTGCGCGGCGCGTCATAGGCCGCCAGTTCCGGCCGCAGATCCAGGCCGCTGCCCGGGATCGGCCCGAGTCCGCGCCAGGTGCGGTCCGTCACGACAAAGGCCTCCGCGACGAGCCGGCGCGCGTGAGGATTGCCCTGGGCGCGTACCGCCCGGGCGTAGGCGTTTTCCACCTCCGCCCGGCCGGACTCGAGCTGGCGGACGCAGCGCAACAGCCCCTCAAGGATGTCGACGGGTTCGAAGCCGGTGACGACGACCGGGCACCGGTACGCCGCCGCGATGGGCCCGTACTCCTCGACGCCCATGATCGCGCAGACGTGGCCCGCCGCAAGGAAGCCCTGCACGCGGTTGTCGGGCGCGCCAAGGATCGCCCGCATCGCGGGCGGCACGAGCACATGCGAAACGAGCAGAGAGAAATTCTTCACCCCATCGTGCACCGCCCGCAGGACGGCCATCGCATTGGCGGGCGCGGTCGTCTCGAAGCCCACCGCGAAAAACACCACTTCGCGCGCCGGGTTCTGCCGGGCGAACGCCACCGCATCCAGCGGCGAGTACACGATGCGCACGTCGCCCCCGCGCGCCTTGGCCGTGAGCAGGTCGATGCCGCTGCCCGGCACACGGAGCATGTCGCCAAAGGAGCACAGGATCGTCCCCGGCCGCAGCGCGAGTTCCACCGCCTGGTCGATCAGTTCGGCCGGCGTCACGCAGACCGGGCAACCGGGACCATGAACCAGGGTGACGCCCGACGGCAGGAGTTCATCGAGGCCAAATTTCACGATCGCGTGCGTCTGCCCGCCGCAGATCTCCATGATCGTCCACGGGCGGGTGACCACGCGGGCGATCGCGTCGGCCAGCGATCGCACCACCGCCGCGTCGCGGTATTCGTCGACAAATTTCATGACCCGCCTCCCCCCGCGCCCACCGGCGGGGCGTGGTCCAGTCCATCGAGGTCGCCCATCTCCTTCAAAAAGCGATACGTCTCCGCCGCCTCCTTCTCGTCGATCACCGCAATGGCCACGCCGACGTGCACCAGCACGTAGTCGCCGACCTTTGCCTCGGGTGCGCAGGTGAAACTGATTTCCTTGATGACGCCGCCGAAACTCACCCGGCCGGACCGCAGCAGCGGATCGTCGCCACTGACATCGAGTACTTTTCCTGGGACGGCGAGACACATGGGGATTTTGGATTGAGATTAAAGCGGCAGCACATCCGTCAGATTCCACAGCGCACCGAGCGCCTGCCCGGCCGCGATGTTGCCGTCGTTCGGCGGGAGCTGCCGGTGCACCAGCACCCGAAAACCGCCCTGTTCGAGCGCCGCCTGCGTGAGGTCGAGCAGCAACGCGTTCTGAAAACACCCGCCGGTCAGCGCCACGGTGCCCACGCCCGCCGCGCCCGCGACTTCCGCGATGGCGTGTGCCAGACCGCGGTGAAACGCCGCCGCCTTCGCCGCCACCTCACCCGTGCGGTCACACAACCGCGTGAACGCCGGTTCCCAGTCGATCTCCTTTACGACCCCTGCACCGACGGCGTCGCCGACCTTAAATTGCATCGCGTCAGTCCCGGCCAGCCCGCTCATCGCCATGGACTCCACCGCGAGCGGCAACTGCCCTTCGAAAGTGTTGTGCCGACCCAGTCCCAGAAGCGCACCCGCTGCATCGAAGAGCCGTCCGGCGCTTGAACACCCCGGCGAGTTGATCCCCTGCGCGAGCATCGCGCGCAACGTCGCCGCGTCACTGGGTTTGAAATCGAAGCGTTCCGCCAGCCCGGCAAATTCCCGTCCGTGATCCACCTGGCTCGCGAGTGACAGCGCGACCCGTCGCGCATCGCGCACCGCCGCCTCGCCCCCCGGCAGCCGGAACGGCCGCAAGCGGGCAAAACGTTTCGCCGCCCCACGCTC
>JAPLTR010000574.1 GCA_026398065.1 Verrucomicrobiota bacterium
GCCGCCCTGCTCAAGGCCATCGACGGCGACGGGGCGAAGCGCTGAGGGACTTGGTCGGCGCCCACCGGTCTTACGCCAGGCGCTTCCTCAGGGCCGGCCACAGCGCGTAGACCGTTGAGCCAAGCGCGACCACCAAGGCTGCGAGCACCCCGGGGTCGGTGAAAGAGACGCTCACGGGGGCGAAGGCGGTTTGCAGCTCCATCCACGGAGCGGCAGCGGTGAGCGCGGCGAGGGTGGCGAGCGCGGCGAGGAAGCCGCACCACTGGGCGACCGAGGCGCGGGCGACGTGCGACGCGCGGTCCGGCGGAGGCAGGGCGGCGAGCACGCGGGCGGAAAAGCCGTCGTCGGGCAGGGCGGAGGCCGGGGCGCGGAGCAGCGCTTCGAGACGATCGTCGCCGTGATCGGGCGGGGGAGTCCGGTTTGCGGGTTCCATGCGGCGAGGAGTAGGCGCAGGCGGTCTTTCCCGCGTGCGAGGTGAGTTTTAACCGTGCCGACGGGCCAGTCAAGGAGCGCGGCGATTTCGGCGTGGGAGAGACCCTGTTGATAGCTCAGGTGCAGGGCGAGGCGTTCGTCGGCGTCGAGGTGGGCGAGGGCCGAAGAGAGATCGGAGCGCAGGTCGGACCGGGAGGTCGTCGCGGGGACGGTGGGTTCGGGGGTGGTATTGTCCTCAAGCGAGGCGGGCGGGCGGCGACGGCGGGCGTTGCGCCAGTGGTTGTGGGCGATGCCGAGCAGCCAGGTGGAAAAGGCGGAGCCGCCGTGATAGCGGCCGAGGCTGCGCCACGCCTGGACGAAGGTTTCCTGCGCGAGATCGTCGGCGAGGGCATGGTCGCCGCGTGTGAGGTGACGCAGAAACTGGCGTACCGCCGATTGATGGCGTTGCACCAGCAGGCCGAACGCCGCCCGGTCCTCGTGGGCGGCGGCGCGGACAATCAGTTCGGAATCGCTCACGAGCGGGCCGGCGGATCCTGAGGGGGCTGGCGGTTTTTGCGTGTGAGGAGGGCGTAGAGGAGCAGGGCGATACCGATGAAGCCCGGGATTGCGCCGATGTAGCGGGCGTTGGGCGCGATGGCGCCGAGCATCAGCCAGAGGCCGGCTCCGACCGCGATCAGCACCATGCCGCCGCGCAGGTCGTGGTCGGCGGTGCGGTCTTTGGCGTATTCGGCCTTCTCCGCCTCTTCGTGGGGATCGAGCGGCGGCACGGGCTGGCCTTTCTCCAGGGCGATCCGGGCGGTCTCGTGCCACATTTCACGGCGGCGATGGTGGAAATACATCGCGCTGACGGCGACCACTCCGGCCAGGACGATGCCAGCGATGGGGATGACGATGGCGGCGAAGTCACCGATACTAACACCGAAGATGCCGGCGAACAGGGGAGGGAATGAGGCGAGATGCATGGGAAGGAAGGTGGTTACCCGGGTGAATGTCCGCCGCGGGGCGTTTGGATTCAAAAACTTTGGATAAAAATTGCCGAACGGGGCGGGGGGCTTCCTCATCGCCGCGATGTCCGACGACCTTCCTCCTGAGGAAAAACCCACGAAAGCGCCACCGCCCTTTGTCGACCGCTCGGCGTGGCCGCGCCCGTGGGCGCAGTTGAAGTACTTCACGTTTCAGCCGGCGATCTTCCCCCGCCTGCTCGGCCAGTGCTCTCCGGACGCGCGCCCGGGGGACTTTGTCAATGTCTACGACAAGAACGGCAACCTGACGGGCGGCGGGCTCTTCAACCCGCGCGCGAAGATCCCGCTGCGCGTGGTCTGCCACTCGACGGAGCCGGTGACCGAGGCGTATTTCGAGCTGGCGATCCGGCGGGCGGTCGCGCTGCGCCGCGATCTGTTCAAGCTGGATGAGACCACGGATGCGTATCGCCTCATCAGCTCCGATGGCGACGGCCTGAGCGGCCTGACGATCGACCGCTATGGCGACACGCTGCTATGCGAGATCTACTCGCTCGGCATCGCGCAGCGCCTGCCGAAGTGGCTGCCGCTCCTGCATGAGCTGGCGGGCACGAAATTCGCGCGCGTGCACGTCGATCACGACCTTGGCAGCCTCGAAGGCATCAAGCCTTCGCTGTTCAACGAGACGAATGCCGCGGCGCCCACCAAGGTGAAGATCCGCGAGCACGGCGTGCGTTACGAGGTGGACTTTGCGGAGGGCCACAAGACCGGGTTTTTCTGCGACCAGCGCGAAAACCGGAAGGCCATCACGCGTTTCACGAAGGGGGCGCGGGTGCTCGACCTGTGCTGTTATACGGCGGGCTTCTCGCTCAACGCGAAGGTCACTGGGGGCGCCGAGGAGGTGACGAGCGTCGATCTCGACGAGGCGGCGATCGCGCAGGCCAAACGCAATGCGAACCTCAATCAGGCGCGCCTCAAGTTCGTTCACGCCGATGCCTTTGCGTACGCGCGGCAGATGCAGCAGAACGGGGAGAAGTGGGATGTTGTGATCCTCGATCCGCCGAAGTTCATCTTCACCCGCGACGCGGCGGGCAACTGGGAAGGTCGCCAGAAATA
>JAPLTR010000674.1 GCA_026398065.1 Verrucomicrobiota bacterium
AGCAACTGCGTCTGGTTCCGGTCCACTCCCTCGATGTAGCTCATGCCTTCGTTCGACGCTCCCGCCCGCGTTTTGATCAAAATGATCCGTGCGGAGTTTCCACACAGTCTGTCACGCTCGCGGCTACCAGGCAATCAACGCCCGTAGCCCACGCGATACCGCGCGCTTGAACGTTGCACCCCCACCGTCGCCCCTTCCACATTTCCGCCCATGTTCGACCTCACCACCGCCACCGTGCTCTACTGCGTGATCGTCGCAGTGGTCTTCATCGGCCTGTGGCTCTGGTACGACCGCCGCGACCACCGCCGCTTTGAGCGGGAGCGCCGCAAGACGACGTTTCACTGCATCCGCTGCGACGCGCTCTATTCCGCGCCTTCGGGTACCGAACTCGCCAAGTGCCCGAAGTGCGGCCACGAAAACGCCCGGTTGAAGTTCTAGACGGCAGCCGGACGCGAAAACCTTGATCCGCATCAAGGCGCCGCCGGGCCATCCTCGCTAGGCTGTGGGGGTATGACCCAATCCTTGTTCCGTCCCACCACCACCGTGGGCAGCATCGTCGCTGCCCAGCCCGGCCTCGCCGGCTTCTTTCACCGCGCCGGCATCGACTACTGTTGCGGCGGCAAGCGCACCCTGGCCGAGGCCTGCGCGGCCAAGGGCCTAGATTTCACGGCCTTTCTGACCCGCCTCGAGGTCGCCGCCGCGGAAGCCGACGGTGCCCCGGAAATCGATGCCGCCGCGATGTCCCTCACCACGCTGGCCGATCACATCGAGCAAACTCATCACCGCTACCTGAAGGAGGAGCTGATCACGCTCGTCGAGATGGCCGACCGCGTCGCCGGGAAGCACGGCTGGCGCGACGAGCGGCTGGTGCCCATCGCAGAGACCATGCGGTCTCTCGCGGAGGAAATGTACTCCCACATGGCCAAGGAGGAGCAGATCCTGTTTCCACTGGTGCGCGAGCTTGAGCGGGCCGGCTCGGTGGCCGGCAGCCATTGCGGTTCGCTCGCGAATCCGATCCGCCAGATGGAGTCCGAGCACGACGGAGCCGGCGCGGCCGTGGCCCGCCTGCGCGAGCTCACCGACGCATTCACCCCTGATGCCGACGCCTGCAACACCCACCGGGCCATGCTCGCGGGCTTTGCGCGCCTGGAGACGGACCTGCACCAGCACGTCCACAAGGAGAACAACGTGCTCTTCCCCCGTGCGCTCGCCCTCGAGGCGCGGGCGGTCGCCTGAACCGCAGGATATGCGGCAAGTGCGGGGTTGATCACCCCGCGCTCCGCTGTCCGAATCCTCGTCCCCGGCCCCGCATGTCCCTTTCCCGAGCTTTCCTCAGCCTCATGGGCGTCGCCCTTTTCGGCGCCGCCGGAGCCCGCGCACAGGGCGAGCCCGACTACGAGCAACCGCCGGTCAGCTACTCCGCCTCGACGCCGCACGACGCTCTGACGCGTCTGCAGGCCCGCATCGCCGCGGGCGAGGTCACGCTCGCCGGCGATGAACTCGCGATGCTCCAAAAGCTGCTCGGCGAACTGGGCGTCCCGGTCGACAGTCAGATGCTCGTTTTCTCGCGGACGAGTTTCCAGCGCGGTCGCATCCGGCCCGACCAGCCGCGCGCGCTGTATTTCTCGGATTCGGTTTACGTGGGCTGGGTGCCCGGCGGCCTCGTGGAGGTCACCGCCATCGACCCGAAACTGGGCCCGATTTTTTACACTTTGGAGTTGCCCGGTCCCCGGCGCGGACCGCTGAAGGTCGAGCGCGATGCCGACTGCCTGCGCTGCCACGGCGGGGCCTTTGTGCGCGAGATCCCCGGGGTGTTTGCCCGCTCGCTCTTTCCCGATGCCAACGGTGACCCGCTCCTGCGCCATGGCACGATGCTGGTCGATGACGAGACGCCCTTCGAGCAGCGCTGGGGCGGATGGTATGTGACGGGCTATCACGGGACTCCGCCGCACCGGGGCAACGCCGTCGCCTCCGAACTGAAGGACCAACTCGTCTTCGAGCCCGCGGCGCAGCGCCCCGACGAGCTCTCCGGGAAGTTCGACGTATCCGCTTACCTGCGACCGACGAGCGATGTCGTCGCGCTGCTCGTGTTCGAGCACCAGATGGCGATGCAAAACAGCCTGGTCCACGCCGCCTTCGCCGTCCGCCGGATGACCGCGTACCAGCACGGCCTGCAGAAAACCTTCAAGGAGCCGGAGACCGACGAGCCCGCCTACGACAGTGTGCGGAGCGTGTTTGCGAGCACCGTGCTGGATGTCGTCGACCACCTCCTCTTCCGCAATGCCGCGCCGCTGCCCGCCGGGGTCACCGGACACGGGGGCTTTCGGAAAAACTTCGCGCAGGACGCGCCGCGCAGCCGCGACGGGCACGCGCTGAAGGACCTGTTTCTGGACGGCCGGCTGTTTGCGCAGCGGTGCAGCTACCTGATCTATTCCGAGTCGTTCCGCGCCCTGCCGGAAACGCTCAGGGTGCGCATCCTCGACCGCCTCGAATCGGCGCTCCTGAGCCGCGATCCCAAGGACCGCTACGCCTACCTCCCGGCGGAGGAGAAGCAGCGCATCCACGCGATCCTGCTCGAAACACAGCCGGATGCGAAGGCGCGCTGGACTCGCTGACGGCGCGCGGGAAGCGCCGGCCGGGTCGCTCAGTTTTTCCCCGGCAACGTCGTGAGGCGTTTGATGTCGCGCAGTTCCGTGCGCATGCGCTCCTTGCCGGATTTCCCGATCAGCACGCACCGGGAGGGCACGCGCGTGCCGTCCACGACGACGGGCGCGCTGAAAAAGAACTGCTCGCCCTTCCACTCGATCTTCAGGAGGTCGTCGGTGGTGGCGTCGAAATAGACGGCCATCGCGGGCTCGATGCTGCCGGCGACTTTCAGGCCACGCGCCTCTTTTCCGTCCACCGTGATCGCGGGCAGGATCTCCAGGCGCGTTTTGGGGTGAAGCAGCGGGACGAGCGTCCACATCCAGACATCGTGGCAGATCGCGCCTTTGCCCTCCTCGGCGACCCGTTCGGTGTTTCCCACGTACCACAGGCCGGGCGGTGAGAGCGTCGAGGTGCGGTCGGTGCCCTTTTCACGTCCGCCCATGTGATACGTCTCGGAAAACGTGAACACGCGCAGAAGTTTACCGGCCCCGCCGTGACTCGCGACGAGCTGTTGCGCATAGGCGTTGGCATCAGCCGGTGGCTCAGCACCGGGTAAAGTCGCGGCGAGGACCAACGTGAGTGCGAACGCGAGAGGACGGAGGGACATCAGGATGGGGAAGAGTGAGGCAAATCAGCCGAACTGCCTTAACCAGACGTCGAGAGGGGGCGCCAGGTTTCGCGCGAACACGTCAGCGCCCCAGGCCGCGAAAAGCGCGGCGAACACGTCCATCGTGTAGTGCGCGCGGAGCACGATCACCGTGATCGCCTCGACCGCAGCGACGACGGCTCCAATCGCCGCGAGCCAGGGCGGCGCGGTGTGCGCGAGCTGGAGCGCCCCGAGAATGGAGATGGCCGTGTGGCCGGAGAAAAAGAAGTCGTTACTCGTGCCATAGGTCACCAGCAGCGAGGGAAAGCCCGGGTCACGCCAGATGGAGCCCGGTGGGATCGGCAGCGTGCTGATGGCCTGGCAGACCTGACGCATCGCAAAGACAATCAGGATTGCGAGAAACGGTCGTATCGTCGGGCCGAATACGGCGCTTGCAAACAGGTACACGCCGAACACGTCGACCAGGGCCGAGGTGACGATCAGGACGATATTGGCGGCGTGCGGATGGGCCGTCAGCCACGCATGCCAGCCGGCGGTCCAGTCGTGGAGCCGGTCGCCGACGCCATTGTTCACCGGCGCCTTGGCGCTGATGAGCCGCTGCGTCCAAAACCAGACGATGAGGGCGATACCAACGAAAGCGAGCCGCACGCCGATGTGACCGAATGAACTCATGGTTCTTTGCTACCGGTTGTAGGGCGTCTGTCTTGCAGACGCCTTGGTCCGACCACCCCGGGGAGGCGTCTGCAAGACAGGCGCCCTACAGCTTCGATCCGTGGCGGGCGCGGGCTCATGCGCGGCGGCCGCTCACGAGCGAGGCGGCGAGCATCTTCTCCAGTTGGTCCTTGATCGCCGACATCAGCGGGTCGCCGTCCGGACTGCGCGTGCGTTCAGGGGAAACCTCGATGGCCTCACCCACCTCGACGACCGCGCGGACCGGGGCGTGCACCCGCGCCGTGTCGGTGAGGTCTTCCTCGAAGCGCTCGACGGTTTCGAGCAGGCGCTCGGGTGTCGGATTGGCGGCGAGGTAGTCCGGCGGATAGAACGCGAGCTGCTGGGCGAGATAGATGTCGGCGAGCTGGCGCCACCGACGTTGGAGTTCAGCCGGGTCGAGGGAACCGGCGGCCATATCCGGGACCATCGCGATGCGGAGCAGCTTCACGCGCTGGACGACCTCTTTTTCGCGCCGGCCCTTCACCCACTCGGCTTCGAGTGGGACGAGCAGTCGGTCGATGAGCCGTTCCAGGCGCTCGGGCAACGTCCCCGTCTGGGCGGAGCCGAAATGCTCGATCTCCTTCAGCGCGAGCAGCGCGCCGCCGATCTTGCCGATGCGTTCTTCGACGGGGAGATGGTCGTGCGCCTTCCAGGACAGGCGGTGCTCGATGTCCCGCAGCACGGGCGCGATGGCGGCGCTCACGTCGCCATCGAAGAAATAGCGGATGGCGACGGGGTGTACCACGACTTTGCCCGGAGGATTGGCGGTGGCGCGCTGCTTGGCGGCGCCCCGCGCCATGAGGGCGGTGCCCTCCATGAGATTGTTCAGCTTGTCGTTGTGCCGCGAGATGACGCCCTCGGGAAAGATCACGAGGGGCCGCTCCGCCTCGGCGGTGAGCTGCATCGCCGTTTTCAGCGCCTCCCGGTCCGCGCCCTCGCGATAAATGCTAAACACGCCGAGCCGCGGCAGCAGAAACGTCTGCACCGCGTTCTGCATAAACAGGTGCCAGCTCGCGATGACGTAGATCGGGCGGTCGACCTGATAGGACAGCGCGCCGAGCACCATCGGGTCAGGCGGACGGCAATGATTGGGCGCGAGCATGATGCCGTGGCCGGCATCCAGCGAAGCCCTCAGCCGTTCCACGCCGTGGCACTCCACGCCGGCGATGCCGTGGCTTTTGCGCAGGTAGAGAGGCAGAAGCGGGCGAAACAGCCGCCACCACAGCCTGCCGCGATGCGGCGCGACGAAGCGATAGGGTTTCGCGATGACAATATTCTGCATCGAGGGCCGAGGGTGGCTCCGGGGCTGTGAGGGTCAAGCTGCCGGGGTTCAGCCGGCCCAGATAAAGCGGACCAGCGAAAACGAAAACGCGAACAGCCACCCGTAGCCAAACTGATCGAGGCGAATAAGGAACTGTCCGCGGCTTTTTCTCCACGCTCCGAGGGCCGACATGGTGGCGCCGGCCAGTAGCGGCACGACGATCAGCGACAACACGCGCAGCGCCGGGGCATGGATGAGCGACTGAGGCCAGAAATGCAGCGTTCCCGCTCCGCTTAGTCCACCAAGCAGGGTGTAGCCCAGCGCCGGCAGCCACCTCTCCGTATTGAGCACCGGGCCCAGTTTCGGGGCGACGGCACGAGCGCCGAGCTCAGCTAAAGACTGGACGAACAGTTCGAGCAGAAACTCGCCGAGGATTTGGAGCACTACCTCGAGCAACGCCTCCATGTTCAGTCCGCCGTCATCGTCTTCCACGCCGCCATGCTGCGGGCGAGTGCGTCACGGGGCTCGAGCTTGATGTTGTAGCCTTGGAAGCCGACCGGGCCGGTGTAGCCGACCGCGCGGAGTTGCTTCATGAAGCCGGCGAGGTCGTAGGTGCCGGCGTCGAGCGGCTGGATCAGGCGCTCCCAGCCCATCGCGCGGGTGTCTCCGGTGTCCGCGCCGCTGATCGTGACAAAGCGCAGCCGCGGAAGCGCGGCGCGCAGCACGGGGACGGGGTCGCGTTCGGCGCCCTCGACCTTCAGCCAGTGGCAGAGGTTGAAGGTCACGCCCACGTCGGTGCGGTTGAGCCGGTCGGCCATCCTCATCGCGTCTTCGACGCGGGCGAGCCAGAATCCCGCGTGGGGGTACAGGGCGACCTTCACGCCGTGGGCCGCGCCGAAGTCGGCGATCGCGCGGAGCTGCGTGAGGACGAAATCGTCGGCTTCTTTGGCGGACGGGGGATAGTTTTTGCCGTCCGGGCCCGCGACCTTGTTGATGGCGAGCCAGAGTGCGACCTCGCGACCGCGCATCGCGACGATCCAGGCGCGGAGCTTTTCGTTGGGTGCGGGCGAGGCGGGCGAGAAATCGATGACGTGGTAGCCGTTGAAGAACCTCAATCCGCGCGCGGTGATCGCCGGATACATCGCCTCGTCGGGCACGCGTCCGCCGAAGCCGTCATAGCCGAGTTCTTCAAGCATCGCGGGTGCGACTTCGGGTCCGCCCCGGGCGATGTTGTCCATCGCGAAGAAGGGATTGGCCGCGCTCACGAGTGTGGCCGCGAGGGCGACGAGGGCGAAGCAAAGGACGCGGCGGCGCATGGGGGGCGGGGGTTATTTCGCGGGGGTGAGCCAGACGGCCTGACCGCCGGCGGCGGGGAGATGAGCGCGGAGCGTGCCTGTGGCGTCAACCGTTTCCATGCGGACCCGCGTGGCGGCGGGCGTGTCGCCGTTTTCGTAGATGTGCGCGGTGAATTTTTTCCCGGCGGGAAGAAACCCGAGGGGGACGGTGAGGTCGCGCGCCTCGGCGCCGGTGATGGTGCCGACGAACCAGTCCTGGCCGCTGCGGCGGGCGAGGGTGGCATGGTCGCCGATCTTGCCGGCGACGACCTTGGTGTCGTCCCACACGGTGGGCACATGATCGAAGAACGCGAGTTCGGGCGCGCCGTCGAATTGGGCGGGTCTGTCGTACCAGTAGAGGAGTTGGAGCGGGCTGTAGGAGACGACCGCGAAGGCGAGTTGATGGGCGCGCGTGGTCTTGATGCGCTGGTCGTAGACGCAGATCGTGACGTCGGCGGGGCCGGCGGGCGAACGCGTGAACGGGAGCGTGGCGTTGTGAGCGGCGGTGGGCATGTTCTCGTTGCCGCGCACGCCCTCCTGCGTGAGGAGATTCGGATACGTGCGCGTGAGGCCGCTGGGGCGGTAGCTGTCGTGGATGTCGACCATGAGGTGGTGAGCGGCGGCCTTGCGCACGGCCGCGTGCACCCAGGTGCTCCACTGCTGCGCGCCGACATTGACAAAACCGAACTTCACGCCGGCGACGCCCCATTTTTCATAAAGGGGGAGAATCTCGTCGAGCTGGCGCTCGAGCGCGCGGCGGTTGACGTAGAGAAACACACCAATCCCGCGCGCCTTGCCGTACGCGATCACCTCGGCGAGATCGAGGCCGGGATGATTGGGGATGTGGCCGACGCGTTTTTGGTCAAGGTGGACGCCGCGGGCGTCGGAGGCGTCGTCGTACTCGTGACCATACCAGCCGGCATCGTAGAGAATGTGACGGAAGCCATGGGCGACAGCGAAGTCGATGCAGGCCTTGCCGCCGGGCGTGGAGAGCGAGACCTCGCGGATGGCCTTGCCGGGCTTGATCCACGCGGTGTCGGCGATGGCGCAGGGCGGGTTGAGGTTCAGGACGAGGTGGTTGCGCTCGACGAGATCCCCGGGACGGTCGCCGACAATGAAAGCCCGCCAGGGAGTGACGGCCGGAGCGGTGAGTGTGGCCGGGCCGGACAGGGCGCTCGCGAGCGCGCCGGGCGTGAACGGGGAGGGCGACAGCAGCATGCGCGGGTAAAGATCGAGAACGGCCTCGACGAGGGAGGCGAAGCGGCCGTCGGGAAATTCGACGGTGAGCGGACGCTCGCAGTCCTTCTTGATCGCGGGGATGAGCACGCGGGAGTATTCGCCCTCGGTGCCGTGCTCCTCGTAGCCATACGTGCCTTCGGGGAAGCGAAACTCGGTCCGCTCCGCGGCGAACGCGAAGGTGGCCGGCGTGCCCTGGCCGGCGGGAAATTCGTAGCGCAGCGCGGCGCCTTCATCGTAGGCGCGCGAGATGATGTTGACGCGGGTGCCGGTTGCCTTGTGGGCCAGTTGCACGGTGAGTTGGACATAGCGATCGGGGATCACGGCGCGCTCGCCGTACACCGGTTTCCATGAACTGTCCGTTTTAGACTGAGCCGTGCCAACTAACTCGAAGCCGTCGAGGAGGCTTTTGGTCTTGTCCGCGGCCTCGAAGCCCAGGCGCGAATCGAGCACAACCGGTTTGCCGTGATGGGTCACGCGGTAGCGTGGGACTCCGCCGGCGTCGAGTGACACGACGAGGGCCACCTGGCCGTCAGGCGAGGTGACCGGGTACTCGGCGGCGCGGAGCACGCCGATGGCGAGCAGGCAGGCAAGGAGGCGGAGGAGGGGCATGACGCGAGGATGGAAGGCGGCTGAGGAGGCGGCGACGTCAAACCCGTGCGGCGCGGACCGCACGGGCTGGCTAGTAGGGGAAGTTTTGATTCCGGCGCTAGAATTTCACGGTGGTGGTGAGGTTGAGGCTCACGGGCTGCTTGTAGGCGTAGACGTTCGGCACCGTTTCGCGCGCGGGCGAGGTGAGGTCCCCGCCCTTCGGGCGGAGGGCGGTGCTGCCGGCGAAGATCGGGCCCTGCGCATTGAGCAGGTTGTTAACCCGGAGGTCGAAGCGGACCTCCCGTTTTTTCTCCAGCCGCAGCGTGTAGCCCACGGTGGCGACGACGGTGTAGTAGGACGCGGGCGAATAGACGGGGGTGTAGGCGTCGACGTTCGGGTCGTCGATCGCGGCGGCCGGATTGGCCGGGTTCACGATCGTATCGGAGGCGCGGTAGCCGATGATCTGTTTGCCGCGGTACTGGACGCCGCCACCGAGGCGCAGGCCTTTGAGCTTCGTGAAGCCGAGCGTGTAGTCGGTGTAGAAGTTCACCGACGGCTGGTCCTGCGTGATGCGGCGCTTGCTGACCGCGTTCTGCCGGGCGATGCGGAGGTTGTTGTAGGAGTTGGCCGCGCTGGAGGCATCGGCCGAAAAGCCGGTGCCGGAAACGCTGGCGTTGTCGTTGGCGTCGATGGTGGCACCGGTGTCGAGCACGATCTGCTTCAGCGTGCCCTTGGTGGTATCGTAAAACTTGATGAAGTCGCGCGCGGCGTCGGTTTGATAGACCTTGGGCAGGCCGACATTGAACGAGAGACGCCATTGCTTGCTGAGATTGGCCACGGTCTCGAGCTCGTAGCCCTTGGCCTCGCGGTCCTGAAGATCTGTGAGGACGGCGGGGACGTTGGCGAAACTGCGGATGTTGCGTCCGCCGGTGGAGGTGTCGCCCACGGCATTGGCGGCGGCGATGTTGTTGATGTCGCCGACGCCGGTGGAGCCGAAGGGCGCGTTCTTCTCGCTGTTCACATAGTGCAGCGCGGAGATGTTGAGACGCCCGCCGAAGAGCGAGGCGCGCACGCCGATATCGACGCCCTTGGCCACCGTGGGCGGGAGGAAGCTGGAGTCGATGCGCTGGATCTGGTTGGGCGGGTTGAAGGTCTCGGCGTAGTTGATGTAGGGGCTGAGCCACTTCGTGAGGTGAAACACGGTGCCGATGCTGCGCGTGATCTCCGACTTCTTCACGGGCGGAGCGTTGAAGTCGTCCTTGAAGCGGTCGTTGGCGTACTGCGCGAGGCGGTTGCCGTTGCCGTCGCGGGGGCGGGTGTCGGCGGAGACGACGGGGCCGGTGGCGACGCCGTTGGCATCTTTCGGGACGTAGGTGAGCGTGCCCCAGTCGGCGGGGCCGTCCTTCTTCCACGCGACGGTCTTGCCGTCCCAGGTGTTGGGATCGTAGTCGCCGCCGAGGACCTGCTGGCGGTTGTAGTTGTAGAAATCGTCGCCGCGCACGGCGCCGAGGACGATGAGGCGGTTCTTGAAGTACTTCGCATTGATCGCGGCGATGACGTATTTGAAGCGCGTCTTGGTGTACTGCTGCGAATCGCTGCGGTCGTTTTCGAGGGCCCAGAACGGGTTGACCGTCTTGTCGATGCCGAGGACGGGATCGACGAAGCGGATGCTGGTCGGCTCGTAGTAGCCGCGGGAGCTTTCGTTCCCGTAGCGGCGAATTCGCACGCGATCGGTCTCTGTGAGCGTGGTGCTGGTGGCGCCACAGCGACGGTGATCGGATTTCTGAGCGATGCTGAGATTTTCGGCCTTGTTGCCCCAATTGCCCGCATCCTTCACGTAACCGACGGCGAAGCGCGCGGCCTGCGAGTTGCGGTAGTTGAGATTGCGGCGGAGCACGCCGTCAGCGTACGGCTGGAGGAAATGGGTGTTGGCCGTGCCGTCGGGGAGCTGCCGGCTGATGTCGATGTACATCACGTTGGAGTTGCGGACATCGATGTTGTTGATGCGCTGGTTGGCGCGGTTGACGTCGACGGCGGCCTGGATGAAGAGATCGCCGATGCGGTGGTCGGCGGTGAGCTCGAGATCCTTGAACCGCTCCTGAATGACGGGTGCGTCGGAAGCCAGGCTAAAGCTCTTGGCCGGCAGGCGGAACGCGGAGCCGGCGATGGCGTTGTCGAAGCGGTTGCCCGGGAGGTTGTACGAGTAGAGGATGTTGGCGCCGGCGCTGGCAAACGAGGGCAGCGAGCCCTGCGTGTACCCGCCGAGTGGCGTGGTGGTGGTGGCGCCGCCAGCGAGGGTGATCCAGTCGTTCTGGTAGCTCTGAATCGTGTTCGAGCCGGAGAATGGGCTGTAGACATTGTAACCGGTGCCGCGGCGTCCGACACCGGCGGCGTTGGCGTTGCCGGGAGCGGGGCTCAGGCGATTGTCGAACACGGTCTTGCCGTCCCAGCCGCTGAGCTGGTCGGAGAGGTTGGTGAAGGTCTGGTTGCGCTTGCTCTCGCCGTACTCGCCCTCGGCGCGGATCATGGTGTTGCGCGTGAGCTTGAAGCTCGTGGTGAGAAACGCGGCGCGGATTTTTTCGAACTGCTTATCGCGCCAGCCGTCGGAGTCGCCATAGACGGCGGCGGTGCGGACGGCGACGCGGTCGGTGAGCGCGCGGTTGAAGTCGAGCGTCGTGCGCGAATTGTTCCACGAGCCGAAGGTCTGGGCGATCTCGGTGAAGTTCGAGCCGAAGCGGGCCTGCTTGGTCATCGTGGTGGCGACGCCGCCGAGGGAGCCGTTGCCGAAGAGGACAGCATTGGGGCCGCGGCCGAAGTCGAAGCGCTCGACGACGTAGCTGTCGTTGGGCGAAAAATAGATGAAGAAATTGCGGAGACCGCGGCCGCCGCCCGCGCCGCGGACGTTGTAGCTGCCGGGGGAGTTGGAGACGTCGTCACCGTAGCCGCCGCCGTTGCCGGCGATGGACTTCACGGCGTTGGGGCTCCAATCGGCGGCGTCGAAGGCGTTGGTAAGGCCGAGGGCGTCGATGAAGTCGCGGGTGATGACGGAATACGCGACGGGCGTGTCGGCGAGGTCGGTCGCGAGGCGGCCGCCGGCGAGCGAACTCGCGGCGACGAAGCCGGTGTCACGGTCGGTGCTGACGGTGAACGGGGACAGCGTGATGGTTTCGTCCTTCGGCGGATTGGCGACGGTCTGGGCGCCGGCCGGGACGGTGCCGGCGAGGACGCCGGCGACAAGGGAGAGCAGGGAGCGGGTTTTCACGGAAGGGGGTTGGGTGGGTCGGGAAGGTGAGGTTGCGGCAGGTGCCGGCGGCGAGGGCGGGGGCGCGGGCGGAGGGGCGCGGGAGGGAGTGGCGACCGTGATCGCGATGGCGTGCGCGGAGCCGTTGGGCCGGGGCGTGAGAGAGGTGTCCCTCAGCATCTGCTCCAGCGCCGCGAGCGGAACGAATTCACCGTGGACGGCGTGGGTCGAGACGCCGCTCACATCGTCGGTCGAGTAGAGGAGCTGTTCATCGGACTGCTCGGCGAAGCGTTTCAACGTCGTGACGGCGTCGCCGGCCGGAAGATCGAACGGACGTCGGGCCGGTTCCGCTGCCGTGAGCGCGGAAGGGAGCAACCATCCGAGGCCGACCAAGGCGCCCAAGGACGCGCGAGCGCCGGCCGGCAGATGGCGGCGGATGCGGCGGATGCGGGCGAGAGGACGGGGCATGTAGGCAGCGGTGGGTTCGCCGGGTCGGGCGGGGGCACCGGGGTAGACGGTCGGCGCGCGCAGAACTGCTAAAAGAATTCTGCGGATTTTTTCCGGAGCGACGGCGAACCCGGCGCAGGCGAACCCGGCCGCGGCGAAAACCACCCAGAGGAGTGGGAACGGTGGCGGGAGGAAGTTCATCGCCACGGGCGGTGGACCGGCAGCGCTGCCATCACGGGCGGGCGTGCAAGACGATCTCCGTCTCGTGACGGGCGGCCCGGACTCCGAAATCCGCCTCCAAAAGCTGCACGAGCGACTCGTAGCCGTCGGCGCGAAAGGTGCCGCTGAAGCGTTTGGCGGCGAGTGCCGGGTCCGCGATGACAAGATGCCGGAGATTGTAGCGGTTGAACTCGCTGACGACGTCGGCCAGGGGGACGCCGTCGAATTCAAGCCGACGCTCCTGCCACGCGAGCGCGCGCTGGGCGGCGGAGGGAGAGACCTTTTCCACGGTCGCCCGCGGGGAGTTTACGGCGGAGGAGCGCGACGGCAGCGGCACGACCGCGCGTTCCCCGGCGAGGAGCAGCGGCGGCTCGGTGTCCGACGGCGCGGCCGGGAGGAGCGAGCGGCTTTGCCGGGTATCGTCGAGGCGGACGCGGCCCTCGGTCACGAGCACCTCGACGGCGGAGTCCCGCTGCCGGACATTGAAGGCGGTGCCCACCGCGCGGACGGCGACGGCGCCTGAAATCACGACAAACGGGCGGGCCGGGTCCTTGGTGACCGTGAAAAAAACCTCGCCGCGGACCACGCGCACCCGGCGCTCGGCGGCGGTGAACGCGGTATCGATGGCGGAGTCGGTATTGAGCTGGGCGACGGAACCGTCGGGCATGTCGATTTTCTGAAAGGCACCGACGGCGGTCTCGGCCGTGTGCGAGGGCGTCCGGAAGAACGAGAGACCGAGCAAGAGCGCCACTACGGCGGCGGCGCCAAGGACGGCCCAGCCGAACCTCCGGCGCCGGTGTGCGCGCAGGCGCGGAGCGAGCAGGTCGGCGTCAGGGGGGGCCGGGGCCGCGGCCGGGGCGGGCACGGCGTCGAGTCGGTCGAGGTCGCGCCAGACGCGGTCCAGTTCCGCAAACATGGCGGCATGCTGTGGGTCCTGTTCGAGCCAGCGGACAAACTCGGCGGTTTCGGCGGCGCTCATCCCGCGGTCGCGCAGGCTGAGCCAGGCCGCGGCGGCGGCCTCGATCACCTCGGGCGAGGGCGTCGGATCGGGCGACGAACTCATGACGTGCCTCCTTTTGTGACACCGCGGCTCCGGAGGTAGTCGCGCAGGCGCAGCACGCCGATGGCGATCTGGGCGTTGACGGTGTTTTCGGCGATGCCGAGCTGCCCGGCGATCTCGCGATGCGAGAGCCCGTGGAGTTTGCGGAGGGTCAGCACGCGGCGGCAGCGTTCGGGGAGGGCCTGGATGGCCTCGGCGAGCAATTGGAGTTCCTGGTCATGGCAGACGGCCTCGGCGACACCGGGCCTATCTTCAAAGACGGGCAGGAGCTCGATTTCTGCTAGGCCGTCGATGGCGATTATTTTCCGGCGGCGGAAAAAATCGAAGGCGGCGTTGCGGGCGGTGGTGAAAAGGTAGGCCTTGGCGGAGCGCAGCGGCGCCTGTTCCCGGGCCTGGAGGAGACGGGCGTAGGTCTCCTGGACCAGGTCGTCGATGTCGAGGTGGGCGGAGAACTTCGCACGCAGATAGGCCCGCAGCTCCGATTCATGGGGCTGCACTTCTTCGGTAAACCAACGGGCGGTCTCGGGGTCCGACGGGGGCATGGGGTGGCTCGGGGTCTAAGGCGGGCGGCGTGGAAGGCAAGCCGCCCGACATGCGACCCCGCGGCGCGGGAAAAGTGCCGGCTACGGCGTGGCTTTTGCCGTGGTCTCGGGCTGCACCGTTGCACCCGTGACCTTGAAAGCGAAGGCGTAACGGCAGGGGGCCTGGTCGGGTCCGAGGTCGGGTGTCGTGATGGTGAGTGTGTCGCCGGAGACGGCGGTTTTCAGCGCGCCGGGGACGCCGAGCATCGTGACGGTGGCGCCCGGCGGGACGGTGACACCGCGGAGGACGAGCTGCTTGCCGGGCCAGCCGACGGTGATCGCGTAGAGCGCGTCGGGCTTTTTGGTGAAGAAGGCCTGTTTCACCGCCTGGCCGTTTTTCGGCTGCTGGCCGACCTGGTCGAGCAGGTTGTACTTCACCTTGTACTCGCCGTACTCCTGCTTCGGACGCGTGCCCTCGGTCCACTGCGACGAGCGGCCGGCGAACCGGGTGCCGTAGATGGCCTCGCCGTTGACCTTGAGCCAGTCGCCGATCTCGAGGAGTCGCTGCTCCATGACCGGGGGGATGGTGCCGTCGGCGGCGGGCCCGATGTCGAGGAGGAGGTTGCCGCCGCGGCTCACGAGGTCGACGAGGACGAGGATGAACTCGCGGGTGGTCTTGTAGTCGTCGTAACGCTCGGCGCGGTTGAGGCCGTACGAGAAGGCCATGCCGCGGCTCTCCTCCCACGGGTGCGTGCCGTCCTGGAGGCCGGCGGCGTATTCGGTGGTCCAATACCCACCGTGCTTATGGCGGCTGTCCTTGCCCCAGCGGTCATTGATCACGACCTCGGCGCGGGAGGGGGAGTCGTTGAAGAGCCACGCGAGCAGTTCCTCGCTCTTCCAGTCCTTCGAGGGCAGGTCCCACTCGCCGTCGGCGAAGATGATCGCGGGGGCGTAGCGCGACACGACGTCCTTGAACTGCGGCATCATGTGCTCGGTGACGTAGCGCGGGCGGTCCTTCAGCCAGAGGGGGTTGAACCATTCGTAGAGCGAATAATAGAAGCCGAACTTCAGGCCCTGCGCGCGCGTGGCGTCGGCGAGCTCGCCCATGAGGTCGCGCTTCGGCCCGATTTCGAGGGCGTTCCATGGGCGGCCCCAGGTGCGGCTGGCCTCGGCGCTCGGCCAGAGGGCGAAGCCCTCGTGGTGCTTCGAGGTGGGGACGACGTATTTGACGCCGGCGCGGGCGAAGAGGCTGGCCCACTGTTTCGCGTCGAAGAGCTCCGCCGTGAACTTCGGGGCGAAGTCCATGTAGTCGAAATTGGTGCCGTAGTGCTTCGCGTGAAAATCGCGCCACACGGCCTCCTTCGGGTTATTGCCGATGATGCGGCGCCAGTACCACTCGGCGTACTGCTCCTTCGCGCCCCAGGCCGGCACAGAGTAGACGCCCCAGTGGATAAAGACCCCGAATTTCGCATCGAGGAACCAGTCGGGGGTCGGACGCGCGTCGAGGGAGGCCCAGTTGGCTTCGAAGCGTTTTGGCTTGTCGGCGGAACGGGCGGAGGGGGCGAAGGCGCTGAACGCCGTGGTCAGGGCGAGAATAACGAGGGGCAGGGATCGGGGGAGTTTGATCATGGCAGACAGGGGTGGGGCGAAGTCGGGCAGACTTTACGGCAACGACCGCGCGGAGGAAATGGCGATTCGGGGGAGAGTGATGGCAAAAATCGACCGGCGCGCAGAGGCCTCAGTGATTGACGGGCGGGTGCTCCCGCGCGCCCTCGGCCTCGATGATGGGCCACGACGCGCGGTCGGGGCTCGCCTGCGGGCCGATCTGATCGACGGGGATCGGTTGGAAACCCAGTGCGAAGGCCGGGGAGTCGGGGCGGAGCCGGTAGTTGTCGTGGGCGGGATCGACGAACTTCGGATCGTCGATGACCGAGGTGCGGTCCATGCCGGTGGCCTGCCACGCGGCCCACTCGTCCATGCCCGCTTTTTTCTGGCCGGTGCGGATCGGCTGGCCGGCGTGCCAGAGGAGGTTTCGGTCGATGGCATTGTGCGCGAAGGAGAAACTGCGGGCGGCGACGTAGGCCGTCGCGGGGTTGGTCCAGTAGATGATGTTTTTCGAAAATGTATTGCCGGCCATGAGCGTGTGGTCGGGCAGCACGGCGTTGCGCGGGTTGAGCTCCATGTGCGGCATCGCGCGCCAGACGGGCTGGTCGATCACGGAGTCGTAGGCCTTGAACATCGCGGGCGAGTGGGTGACCCAGTAGCGGTGCTGGTCCGTCCAGCCGCTGAGCTGGATTTGCTGCTGGGTGCCGTCGACGAAGATGTTGTTTTCGACGGTGTTGTCGCGGCCGTTGTGCAGGTGAATCAGGCCGCGGACGGCGCGGGCGACGATGTTGCCGAAGACGGTGACGCCGCCGGTGTTGTCGTCGAGGTAGATGCCCCACGCGAAATGCGGTGAGACCCATTTCCCTTTCTCGTAGCCGAAGCCGAGCATGTCGTGAAACCAGTTGTAGCGGATGATGCAGCCGCGGGAGCCGAGCCAGTCGCGTCCGCCGGTGTAGATGGCCCCGGTGTCGGCCGTCTCCAGATTGACATGACGCACGTGGTTGAGCTCGACGAGGTGGTTGTTGCCCATGAACTGGATCGCGAAGCGCGGGCAATCATGGATGAGGTTGTGCGCGGCCCGCTGGCCGACGCCGCGCAGGGAGATGCCCACTCCCTGCTTGTAGAGGAGGCCCGTGTGATGGATGTAGTTGTTGTCCGCGAAATTTCCGGCGGGCGTCAGGGTCTTCTGCTCGCCGCCGGAGAGCGAGATGGCGGTGGCGCCAATGTGGTGAAAATCGCAGCCGATCACGCCGTTGCCGGTGCCGCCGTCGATGGCGATGCCGCCACCATGGTAGTCGCCGACGTTGCGCACGGTGGCGGCGACGAGGCGGCAGTCCGTCGTGTCCTTGAAGGTGATCGCGGTGCCCTCGCAGCCCTCAAAGATGAAACCCCGGAAGGTGACGTGGGCGGTGCGGGGCCCGAGTTGGACGAGCGTGCGGAGGGCGGGGGCGAAGACGGTCTGCAGATTGGCGCCGGCGGGCGGCCAGAAGTAAAGCGTGGAGGTCGCGCGGTCGAGGTACCATTCGCCCGGGGCGTCGAGTTCCTCGCGGACGTTGCGCACATAGTAACGGTCGGCGGGGCGGATCGGATAGGAGCAGTCGCCGGCGAGCGTGATCGTGCGCGTGGCGCGGTCGAGGGCGGCGATGCGGACGAGGTTGTTCCACCAGTTGTAGCGCGGGAAGATCATGACCTCGGCCTCCGTGGGGTTGGCCCATTTGCGCTCGTCGGCCTCGGCGTAGTGGAAGGTGCGTTTGTCCTCCCCGGGGACATCCTTGTACATCTCGATGTACTGGCCGGGGACATACGCGAAGCCGCCGCCGTAGGGATTCTGCGGGTCGTAGTTCGGGTAGCGGGCGAGGATCTGCTGCTGACCGTCACACAGGAGCATGCGGAAATAGACGCCCTTGAAACCCTGAGCGCCGACGTCGGCCTTGAGGATTTTTCCCTCATGAACGGTAAACTGGCCGATGGGTTTGCCGCCGAGCAGGAGCGGGTGCTCATCCTGATAGCCGCGCCAGACGACGGGCGCGGCGGCCGTGCCGGAATCGCGCGCTTCGAGCTGGAAGGTCTGGGCGAGCGTGTAGCGGCCCGCGCGGACGTGGACGGTGAAGGGCTGGGCCGGCTCGCCGGCGGCGCGACGGCGGCGGATCTCGTCGCGGGCGCGCTCCAGCGTGGCGAACGGGCCGTCTGAGCGCGCGGCGTTGGCCGCGGGGTGGCGGCCCGACCACGTGTCACGGCCATCGGTGGCGACGTAAAGATCGGCGGCGTGCAGACCGGAGAAAGCGCAGGCGAGCGCGACGAGGCAGCGGCGGAGGGTGTTCATGGAATCGCGGCGGGGAACGGGGCAGGGTGCCTTCACCGCCGTCATCAGGGACGAGGGAAGGGAAACGGATGTTACACGGACCGGGGCGGAAGCGCTGCGCAGATTTTGCAGGAAACACGCGCAACGCCGGCCCCGACATCCCGGTGGGCTGCGCGCAATCCGCGGGTCAGCGGATGTTGACGCTGACGCTCTTCGCGGGAGTGGCCGCGGGCTGGCCGGGGAGGTAGTACTCCACGTAGCCGAGCATCATCTCGTCGAAGGTCTGTGGGCCCCAGCGGACGTTCTTGGCAGGATCGGGATTCGCGGGGTTGGCGGGGCTGTTGTCGTACCACGCGTGGTAGGTGAGCTTGCTGCCGCGGGGGAGCGTGATCGGTTCGGCGAGCTGGTAGGTGAGCTGCCAATTGAAGTCGTAGCGCGGGACATCGAGGAGGACGCGCGTCGTGCCGTCGGGGAGCGTGGCCTCGTAGCGGGCGGCCTTGCCGCGGACGTGCATGTGCGGGGTGAAAGCGAGGAGGGTGGTGTCGTACGGCACCGTGATCGTCGTGGTCTCGAGGTGATTGGGCGCGCCGGGCGGGATGCTGAGACGCGGCGCGGATAGGCCGGCGACGCGGATCGTGTGGCGCGGCGGCTCCTTCGCGAAGACGAGGCCGATCATCGTCCGGTCGGTCGTGGCCTTGCCGTTGGGCGTGTAGTGCATCTGGAAACTCACGACCGCACCGGCGGGAAGTTTCTTGGCGAAGCCGGCGGGAAACGTGTGATGGCTGTTGCCGGGGACGTAGGCGGCGAAGAAGCCGTCGCGTTCGCTGCCGGCCTCGCGCTCGTTGACCTTGGTGCCGGCGGCGTGGACTTTCACGATGACGTGGTGGACCGCCTCGCGCGCGGTGGGGCGGACCTCGAAGGCCTGCACCCATTTGTCCTCGGCGAGCGTGGTTTCGACCGTGAGCGTCTGGTAGGCCATCACGCCCTCGGCCTTGATCGCGACGGCGCGGGGCAACTGGACGACGAGGTCGGGCTGGCCGATCTCCCAGTCGGTCGGAAACGTGCGGGCGAGCGGGGCTTCGGCGGGATCGCCGAGCGGGCGGTCGCTGGCGAGCCAGGCGAGGAGGTCGGCCTTGTCCGACGGCGCGAGGGAGCGGTCGTTGGCCCAGTGCGAGGCCTCGCCGGGAGCCGGCAGCGCGGCAAACCACGGGGGCATCACGTCGCGGGAGACCTGCTTGCGCATCATGCCGGCGTGGGACTTCACGTCGTCGTAGGTTTCCAGACTGAACGGCGCGAGGCCGCCGGTGTGGTGGCATTCGAGGCAGTTGTTTTGGAGGATGCGCGAGATGCGGTTGTGGTAGGTGAGATTGGACACGAGGGCGGCGGCGGGTTTGAAATCGAGCGCGCAACCGGGAGCCTCCGTGGCCGCGACGGGCGGGACCTTGCCCGCGAGGACGGCGGTGAGCGCGTCTCTCAGCAACGTGTGGCGCGGATATCGGCGAGAGAGTCGGAGGCCGTGGGATTGATGAAGAGGAAGGCGACGCCTTGCGCGGCGAACTCCTTTTCGAGCCGCGCGAGGGCGGGGGCGTATTTTTTCGTGACGGGGCAGCTCGTGCTCGTGAAGGCGATCACCAAGGCGGAGCGGGATTTGAAGTCGGAGAGTTTGCCGGGTTTGCCGTTGAGATCGGTGAAGGGCAGATCGGGGACGAGGCGGCCGACGCCCGCGTCCGCGGGCTTGAGGCGCTTCGGGCCCTGGCGCAGCGAGTCGTCGGCGACCGCGGATTCCGGCGCGCCCGGCAGCGCGCCGCCGCCGTTGGCGCGCTCGGCGAGGAGGCGGTCGAGGGTGCGGATCTCCTCGCGGGTGACGTAGCCCTTGCCGGCGCGGTCGAGGCGCTTGAACCAGGCGGCATTGCCGGCCTCCTCGGCGGTGACGCGACCGTCGCCGTCCTTGTCGAACTGCTGGAAACGGTCTTCGAGGGAGGGGGCAGGCTTCGGGTCTTCGGCGGCGAAGCCGGACACGACGAAGGCGGTGGCGAACAGGAGGGAACGGGCCGTGCGGTGGGGCATGGGTGGTGGGCGCACCATGATTGAGCCGGGAGCAAGCCGACTGCAAGGCGGCTCGACCTGCGCGGTCGCGGGCGTATGATCGACGCAGCCTTACCCCATGAATATGCCCGCCCCCTCGCGCCGTTCGTTTCTCAAGACCGGTCTCGCCGGTATTCTCGCCGCCGGAGTGGCGCCGGACTTTATCCCGGCGCGCCTGCTGGGGGCGGACGCGCCCTCGAAGAAGGTCACGCTGGGCTTCATCGGCGTCGGGACGCACGGGCTGGGCGTGAACCTGAAGTCGTTTCTGCAGCAGGACGATTGCCGGGTGCTGGCGGTGTGCGATGTGTTTGGCCGGCGCCGCGAGCAGGCGAAGAAGGTCGTGGATGAGCAGTACAAGAACGAGGACTGCGTCATGATCCGGGATTTTCGCACCCTGCTGGAGCGGCCCGATATCGACGTCGCGGTGATCTCCACGCCGGACCACTGGCATGTGACCATGGCGCAGATGGCGCTGGCGGCGGGCAAGATGGTGTTTTGCGAAAAGCCCACGCTCACCATCGCGGAGGGGCGCGAGCTCGCGACCGCTGTGGCGCGGCGCAAGGCGATGTTTGCGGTGGGACTCGAGGACCGCGCGGTGATCTATTATCACAAGCTTGCGGAGGTCGTGCGCAACGGTGGCATCGGAAAACTGGAGCGCATCAAGGTGAGCCTGCAGCTCAAGCCGGTCTTCGCGAAAGAGGCGCCCGTCAAGCCGCCGGAGGATCTCGACTACGAGATGTGGCTCGGGCCGGCGCCGCACCGGCCCTACACGCCGACGCTGACCGATGCGCAGGTGTGGCGGCAGATCCGGGACTTCTCGGGCGGTTCGCTCACGGACTGGGGTGCCCACTTGGTGGATACGGCCCAGGTGGCCAATTTTGCCGAAGCCTCCGGGCCGGTGGCCGTGACGGGCAAGGGCGTGATCCCGCCGAACTCGGTCAACACCGTGCCGCAGACCTACGACATCACCTACACCTACGCGAACGGCGTCACGCTCGACGTGACGGCCGGTGAGGTCTCGATCCGATTCGAGGGGACCGACGGCTGGGTGGGCAACAAGGGCTGGGCGGGGCCGCTGGCGGCGAGCGACATGAACCTGTTTCGCAAGACCTACGACCCGGCCACGAACAAGCTCTGGAAGCGGCCCGAGCGGGAGCAGCGCGATTTCCTCGATGCCATCAAGGAGGGCCGGCCGCCGATGTACACGGCGGAGGCGCTGCACCGGCTGAGCACGACGCTGCACGTCGGCGCAATCGCGATGGAGCTCGGCCGGCCGCTGAAGTGGGATCCGGTGAAGGAGGAGTTCGATGACGCGCAGGCGAATGCGCTGCGGCAGCGGACGCGTCGGGAGGACTGGAAGAAGCTGGCGCGGACCTGAGGCCCGGGCGCGAGGCGAAATGGCCAAGGGATGCGCAGTGGGCACCCTTGCCTCGGACCGCGGGCGGGAGTTGCGTGGAGGGACCCCCGTCAGTCATGAAATCCTCCTCTCCCCGCGTTTTTGCTCCCGTCGTATTTTGGGCTGCGTGCCTCGCGCTCGCGAGTGTCGCCGCTCCGCTGACCGCTAGGACGGTCGATCTCATTTCGCTCGGCGCCAAGGCCGGCGATGCCGCGCCGGTGACGGCGGTCCTCCAGCGCGCGATCGACGAGGCGTCGGCCGCGGGCGGCGGCACGGTGGTCGTGCCGGCGGGCGTCTTTATTTCAAGGCCGGTGCAGTTGCGCAGCCATGTCACGCTGCGGCTGGAGCGCGGGGCGGTGCTGCGCGGCACCGACAATCCGGCGGATTCACGCGGGGCGAAGGGTTTCGTGTGGGCGTTCGACGCCGACGATATCGGCATCGAGGGCCCGGGGACGATCGACGGCAACGGGAAGGTCTTCGAGCAGCGCGACAGCGCGCCGGGCCGGCCACACCTGATCGATTTCCAGAACTCGCGGCAGGTGCTCATCCGCGACGTCACGCTGTGCAACGCCGCGAGCTGGACCTGCAAGCTCCACGGCTGCGACGGCGTGCGCGTCAACGCGGTGCGGATCTATTCGCACCAGGGCTACAATAACGACGGCTTCGACATCGACAGCCGCAACGTCGCGATCTCCGACTGCCTGATCGACTGCGACGACGACGCGATCTGTTTCAAGAGCGACAGCGCGAAGCCCTGCGAGAACGTGACCGTGACCAACTGCGTCGCCGCCTCCAACTGCAACCTGATCAAGATGGGCACGTCGGGCGTCGGCGGGTTCAAGAACATCACCGTGAGCAACTGCGTCCTGCGCGCGGCCTCCGAGGACAACCGCCGGCAGTGGAAAAAGAAGAAGATGGAGGGCATCGCGCTCGACACCACGGGCATCAGCGGCATCGCGCTCGAGCTGGTGGACGGAGGCGTGATGGACCAGGTGTGCCTCACGAACATTGCGATGACGGGTATCCAGACGCCGATCTTCATCCGCCTCGGCAACCGGAAGAACGGGCCGGGCCAGCTCCGAAATGTGATCATCAGCAACATCACCGCGACGACCGAGAGCCTGATCTGCAGCTCGATCACGGGCATCCCCGGCAACAACGTCGAAGGGGTGATCCTCCGGGACATCCGCGTCGCGGTGCTCGGCAACGGCACGGCGGCGCACGCGGCCAAGCCCGTGCCGGAAAAGGAAAAGAGCTACCCGGAAAACCGGATGTTTGGCGACACGCTGCCGGCCTACGGCCTCTATGTCCGTCATGCGAAGGGCATCACGCTCGACAACGTGCAGTTCACGCTGCGCCACCCGGATGCGCGCCCGGCCGTGATCCTGGACGATGCGCACGACATCGAACTGCGTCACCTGCGCGCGGAGCCGTCCACGCCCACGACGCCCATGGTGCGGATCGCACGCAGCTCCGGCGTCGCGGTCAGCGGCTTTCGCTCGGCGCAGCCGTTGAAACAGTTTGCGCAGGTGGACGACTGCCCCCCGGGCGCGCTCACGCTGAGCGGCAACGATTTCACCGGCGTGGAGCGCGTGAGCAACCTCAACGCCGGCGGGGCGAAGTAGACGTAACGGAAGAACGGATACGGGCTATTTCTTCGAGGCGAGGAAGTGGACGAGGGCGGCGAAGTCGTCGAGGGAGAGGGCGTTGGCAAGGCCCTCGGGCATCACGGACGTGGGGAGGTGTTTCTCCTCCTTGATATCCGCGGTGGCGATGGTGGTGACGGCGCCGGTCATGTCGCGGAGGACGATCTTGTCGGCGGTGGTCTCGCTGGCGAAGCCGACGCGGACCGAGCCGTCCTTGAGGGTGAGGCTCACGGTCTGGAAGCCCTGCGAGATGGTGTCGCTGGGGCGCAGGATCGCGGTGGCTATCTGCGTGGGGTTCATGATGGAGCCGATCTGGCCCATGAACGGCCCGAGGGCGGCGCCGCCGGGCTGGAGGGCGTGGCAGGCGACGCAGCCCTGCTGGGTGAAGAGGGCTTCGCCACGGGCGGGGTTGGGCTTGAGTTTCTCAACGGCGATGAGGAGGTCCTCGATGGGCGTGGTGGCGACGGCGCCGGCCTTGGCGGAG